>CALBOC010000087.1 GCA_937896705.1 uncultured Micrococcaceae bacterium
TATCAATGACGGCTTCTGCAAATTGAATTTCTGGACCTTCCATAGGTCTCCTTTCGGACAATTTGCATCAAACCCATCATGTCGGTCTTCGATCGAAACCTCCGCAACGAATGCTCCGGAGGTCACTGTCGAGGACCGGGAAACGGAACGGGTTTGATGCAATTTTTCTTTAGTGCCACACGGCACTGTTATCTAGTGTAATTAAACTTCAAGGCGGCGTCCGGCAATTCCCCGGAGCGCCGCCCCAAACTGTGTCTCACCCTACTTGCGCAGGCCGATCCGTTCGATCAGTGAACGGTAGCGTTCTACGTCTTCGGAGTAGAGGTACTGCAGCATACGACGACGGCGACCAACCAAAGCCATCAGGCCGCGGCGGGTGTGGTGGTCGTGGGGGTGATCCTTGAGGTGTGCAGTCAAATTCGCAATACGACGGGACAGGACGGCGACCTGAACTTCTGGCGAGCCGGTGTCACCCTCATGGGTGGCGTATTCGGCAATAAGCTGCTGTTTTACTTCACGGGAAATTGACATGTGAAACTCCTTGAGAGCTGTACCGCGATCAGAGAACACCGACGTATCGGCGGGTGTCGCCACCGCGGACCGCAGCGTACACCAGCAACCAACCTTACCACTATGTTTAGCAACCACCCAATTGAGGCTTATGCATCCGCCAGGCGGCCGTGATGTAGGGCAGTTGGATGGTGTCGTCTTGGGTAAACCCCAGATGGTCCAATAAATACCACTGCAGATTGTCATGCATGCGCGCCCGTTGTCGCTGGGTCGTGCGCAGATAGTAGGCCCGACTCATCATGAGGTGATGAATTTGTTCAACACTTAAGTGTTGATGCCAGCGCCACCAGGCTCCTTCGGGTTTCGTAAAGTCTTGGGTCACCTCTGGTGGGGCCTCAATGGGATGGATATCGCCCGAGTGCATGATTCGACACAGCCGCAAGACCCAATCGGATGAGGTATCGATTTGATGGTGCACCACGGCAAACGTCCCGCCCGGTGTTAGGAGTTCGGAGACCTTTTGGCAGCCTTGCGCGGTGTCGACCCAGTGCCAGGCTTGCGCACAGACCACCAGGTCCGCTTGGTTCTGCCACGCGGTGGTGTCCAGCTCTTCCACGGAACTCACCACAGTGGTGACGTTCGGGTGGTGCTTGGCGAGTATGTGCAGCATGTGAGCGGCCGGATCGACTGCAACCACGTCCCACCCGGCGGCAACCAGTTGGTCGGTGAACAGTCCCGTACCGGCTCCAAGGTCTATGGCTCGACCCGCAGAGCGTTGGGTCAGAAACGGCAGGATCTCGGCGTGGTAGCCGGGCCGGATGCTGTGGTAGAGCTCAGCTTGGTCGGAATCGAAGGCCAGCTGGTAGCGTGTTCGGGCGTCGCGGTTCAGCGTGGTGGCTGAGGAGCGGCGAGCGGTCATCTAGTGGGCGCCTCGGGGTTGTGGGGCATCAATTTCTGGTGCTTCACCGATCAGGATCGCTCTGGCATCGGCGACGTCGTCGTCCATTTGCGTAATGAGGTCGTCAATGCCGGTGAACGCCAACATGCCCCGCAGTCGGGCGACGAATTCCACGGTGCAGTGTTGCCCGTAGAGATTGAACTCTTCCAACGCTTCGTCTTGTGGCCGGTCAAAAATATGTGCCTCAACGGTGCGGACCACATCGTTGAACGTCGGGTTGCTGCCCACCGAGATCGCAGTCGGCAGACGTTGGCCTGTCGCGTCGGTGAACCAGCCGGCGTAGACGCCATCGGCTGGGATCATACCCTGGGCATCGGGTGCGAAGTTGGCGGTGGGAAAACCCAGTTCGCGGCCTCTGGCATGTCCGTGGACGATTTCGCCTTCGACCGTGTGGTAGCGGCCAAGGATGCGGCTGGCTTGAGCCACATTGCCTTGGGCTAAGGTGTCGCGCACCCAGGTCGAAGACCAGCGTTCGGATTCACCCACGTCACCGACTTCGAGAACCTCGAAGTCGTGCACTTTGCCCAGTTTTCGCAGAGTGTGGATGTCTCCGGTGTTCCCGGCCCCGAAACGTGTGTCAGCACCGACGACCACGATGCGCGCGTTCAGGGCTTTCACCAGGATGTTTTCCACGAAGGCTTGTGCTGACTGCGTCGCGAAATCCAACGTGTAGTGGATGACCAGTGTGGCGTCGAGGTCGCAGGCTTCCAGGAGCCGAATTTTTTGTGGCAGCGACACGATGGGGACCAGGGGCTCTTCGGGCAGATGGACCAACCGCGGGTGTGGATCGAAGGTCACCGCGACCGAGGTGAGGTCGTGTTTCTTTGCGGTATCTACAACGAGTTTCAACACGGCCTGGTGGCCACGGTGGACGCCGTCGAAGTTTCCGAGTGTGACCACAGACGGCGGTGGTGGTTGCTGTATTGCAGCGGTACCTGCCCAGTATTGCACTTGGTATCTTCTTTCGTATCGCGGGAGATTGAGTCTAGGTTATCGGTTTTGGCCGGTGTTTATATAACCAATACAGACCGATCAGCGGCAGGATGAGCGGAATGAAGCCGTAGCCGATACCAAAGCTAGACCAGACGGTCGCTTCGGGGAACATTTGAGGGGCCAACAGTGACCACGTGCCTACGCTCACCACGCCGATGAGTTCAAACCACACAGCGACCAGAGCCACGTGCCAGGCTTTACGGCCCGGGGTGGCCAGCGCGATGGTGGCCACAATGTACACCAATCCGGCCACCGCTGACAGGGTGAAAGCCACGGGTGCTTCATCGAATTTTGTCAGGATTTGGAATCCTGAGCGCCAGGACGCCGCCAGCGCCAAGATCGCATAGAGCATGACGATGATGCGACCAACGCCTGTGGTTCGGCCGCTGGTTTGGGTTGGGGTTCGGCTGGCAGTTTTAGCCATGCCAGATCACCTGCAATCTGTGAATCATGACCAAGATGGTCGGCCCGATCGCGGCCATGACCACATTGGACCAACGAGTTTTATCCGTAATCGCCCAGAAAAATGCTATCGGGGGCAAAATCATTGCGGTGATGATGTACCCCCAGAACTCCCAGCCGGGTCCATTGATCGGTACGGGTGACACCAGGGCGTAAATCGCGTAAACCACGAGATACAGTTCAATGGCAACCAGCGACAGAATCGAGGAGTCCGCCGGATGGTCCCGAAAAATGGTCGCGGCAATGCAAATGATCGCAGAAAGGATGCCGATGGCTGCCCCGGCATAAAACCAGCCGTCGAGGATCATGAAGATGCTCCGGTGAGATCTTCGAGGGTGGCAAATACGATGTCCGGTTTGGCTTCGATGGTACCTGCGCGTTCCACGTCGGTGATCAGCGCGACCAGCCGGCCATTTGCCGTCTGCGCTGCGTGGAGTTCGCTGTGACCGGTCGCCTCGATGCGACGTCCATGGACGAGGTCTTGGGCTTGCGCGAGGGAAACGGTCCGAACCGGAAACAGTTTTACAGCTGCTTGGGAGATGTCCGTGTAGTGAAAGTCCTGGGCCAACTGCTCCAGAGTGAGGGCATTGTCGACGGTATATGGACCCACTGCGGTGCGGCGCAGGGCGGTCAGATAGCCACCGGTGTCGAGGTCTTCGCCCATATCGCGTGCCAGAGCACGGATGTAAGTGCCGGGTGTGCATTCGACTTCAACATCAATGTCAATCGTCTTGCCGTCGTCGGCACGTTCGATGTGCTCCACGTCAAACCGGTGGATGGTGACTTCACGCGCCGGGATCTCGACGTCTTCGCCATCCCGGAACCGCTGGTACGCGCGTTTCCCATCGATCTTAATGGCAGACACCGAGGACGGTACTTGCTGAATCGTGCCGGTCAGTGCAGACACGGCACGCTGAATATCTTCTGGGGTGACCGCGTTGGCGAATCTGGTATGGACGATCTCGCCGTCGGCGTCGTCGGTTGTGGTGGTGTGACCTAATCGGATGGTCGCGCGATAGGTTTTTGTCGTATCGACGATGTAGGTCAGTAACCGGGTGGCTTTATTGAACCCGATGACCAGTAATCCGGTAGCCATCGGGTCCAATGTGCCTGCGTGGCCGACTTTTCGGGTTCCGGCTATTTTGCGGGTACGGGACACCACATCATGTGAAGTCCACCCCGCTGGTTTATCGACCAGAAGTAATCCCGAAGCGTCTGCCACCATAGTGTTTATTCCTTATATGGGTCTGCGTCACCGGCATAGGTTGCTGACTCGCGCTGTGCGGCGAGTTCGGCATCCCGGGCTCGAGCGGCGCGTAGCGCTTCTTCCAATTGCGCGGCGGTCTCGGGCACAGTATCGCGGATGAGCTCGAGTGTCGGGACTAACCGGATGTTGAGCCCACGACCCATTTCGCGACGTAAGAGTCCACGGTTTTCTTCCATCGCCTCGTGTGCTGCGGCTACGGTGTCATCGTCACCGAAGACGGTGTAGTACACCGTGGCTTGCTGCAGATCATTGGTGACGCGAGCTTCGGTGATCGTCACGTTATCGACCCGGTCATCTTTGATGGTTTTTTGCAGCGCTTCGGCAAGGATAACTTTGATCCGTTGTGCCAGTCGTGCGGCACGGTTGTGATCTGCCATGGTAGATCTCCTGAACTGGGGTGGATCCGCGGCGTCCGGTGTGGACGCCGCGGAGCTGCAAGTTATACGCGCGGTATTTCTCGCATTTCGTAGTTTTCGATGATGTCGCCTTCGCGGATATCGCTGAATTTACCCAGTCCGATACCGCATTCGAAGCCTTCGCGGACCTCGGTGACATCGTCGGTGAATCGGCGCAATGAGCCGATTGACAGCTCATCGGCCACCACACGGTTATCACGCAGTAAGCGTGCTGTGGCGTTTCGACGCATAATCCCGGAGGCCACCATGGAACCGGCGATGGTGCCAGCTTTGGAGGAGCGGAAGATTTCGCGGACTTCGGCTCGACCGAGCACCGCTTCTTCGTATTCCGGTTTCAGCATGCCCTTGAGCGCTTGTTCGATGTCATCGATCACGTCGTAGATGACGGTGTAGAAGCGCATGTCAACGCCTTCTTCATCGGCCATCTCGGTGACGCGTTCAGCCGGGCGAACGTTGAAGCCGATGATGACAGCGTCGTCGACGGTTGCCAGGTTGACGTCGTTTTGGGTGATCGCACCCACACCACGGTGGATAACGCGCAACTGGACTTCGTCCTTGCCGCCCACATCGATCTGCATGAGCGAATCTTCCAGTGCTTCCACCGGTCCGGATGCGTCACCTTTGATAATGAGGTTGAGCGTATCCAGTTTGCCTTCGGCAACAGCTTGATCGAACTCTTCCA
>CALBOC010000088.1 GCA_937896705.1 uncultured Micrococcaceae bacterium
TCCCAGTAGCCGGCTGGTACGAAGGCCATTCGTTCGCGTTCGCGTTCCACGACCAGGCGGGTCGCGACCGACTGGACACGTCCGGCGGATAAGCCAGGCCCGACCTTGCGCCACAGTACCGGTGAAATTTCATAACCGTAGAGCCGATCGAGAATACGGCGGGTCTCCTGAGCGTCGACCAGGTCGGTGTCGATTTCCCGAATGTTCTCCAGCGCGCGTTGGATGCCTTCTTCGGTGATTTCCGTGAAAGCCATGCGGTAGACCGGCACTTTTGGTTTCAGCACCTCCAGCAGGTGCCAGGCGATGGCTTCGCCTTCCCGGTCAGCATCTGTTGCCAGGTAGAGTTCGTCGGCTTGTTTGAGCGCTTTGCGAAGTTCGGTGACTTTCTTTTTCTTGTCGTCTGCAACCACGTAATACGGTTCGAAACCGTCTTCGGTGTCCACCGCGAATTTGCCGTAGGGGCCCTTTTTCATATCTGCGGGCAGGTCGGATGGGCGTGGCAGGTCCCGAATGTGGCCTACCGAGGAATCAACAATCCACCCATCGCCCAAAAACTTGGCGATGGAACGGCTCTTGGCCGGGGATTCCACGATCACCAATTTGGTGGTATCACCATTGGTTGATGCAGAACTTTTCGCGCTCACGTGGCTCCTTTTCTTTGCGGCAGCTTCCACACTAATCTAACCGGTCGTGTTCGCCGGCTCGAATACCTCAACAAATCCGTCGATGTATAACGCGGTGATGTTGTCTTGTAGTGCTTCGGTCTGCTCGTCGTCTAATCCTAGTAATCCTGCCACGGCTGCCACGATTTGGCCGGCAGCCAACTCGCCATCGGCCGCGCCCAGCACCGCCGCGGTGGCGGTATCCAACCGCACCTGCCGCCCAAAGCCGGCACCCGAACGTGCCATGAGCACTTCGGGGTGCTCGGCGGTAAACCGCTGATATTGCTCAGAGGTGACCCAGTCCGGGGCCACCAAGTGTACATCGGCCAGGGCCCAACCGTCAGCCGGGGTCTGGTGGACGGCATCGTATCGTGCAACGGATTCGGCCCAGGCCTGCGCCACCGGCTGATGGACGGCTTGGGTGAGGTACTCAAATTTTCGCAACGACACCGCGTGCGCTGGGTGGCGTTTTCGTAACCACACCCAGCCGAACCCGATCTGAGTAACCCCGCGTGCTTCGAAGTCTGCCAGGTAGCGAGCATAGGCATCGTGGTAGTTCTCCGGATCGAAGTGCTCGGAGGAGTCCTGTAACCACATTTCAGCATACTGGGCCGGGTCGGAACTGGACCGCTGGATAGCCCAGATGTCCATGGACTGATCAGGCCAGGTTTGCAACCGGGCGTGCCAAGGCTCCTGGGGCCCGTACATTTCCCAGTTGGCTAACATCACGGCCTGGCCGCCGGCCACCAGCACGGTGTCGAGGCTCGAGATCAACTCCTGGACGAGTTGGTCGCCGGTGCGTCCAGTTTCGCGATAGGTGTGTGTCACCGTGGAGGTGGTCGGGGCAATGACAAAGGGTGGGTTGGTCACGACCAAGTCGAAAGTCTGCTCCGCGACGGGTTCCAGCATGTTGCCGGCCGCTACGGTGACCCGGTCCGCCAGGTTGGTCGGGTCCACGGCCAACGCCGGAGCGTTGAGCAGGATGTTAAAGCGAGCAAAGTCTAGTGCCCGTTGTGACAGATCGGTGATAGTCACGTGCCGAGCGTGATTGAGTAAATGTAGCGCCTGAATGCCGCAGCCGGTACCAATATCCAGCGCGGTGTCGACCTGGTGCCGCGGGGTGATCTCGGCCAGAGTCAGCGACGCTTTGCCGACCCCCAAAATGTGTTCCGCTGGCAGTGCGGTGCCCAGTTGTCGCGCGGTCTGGTCCGAGGCGACCCACAGATCCCCCAGCTGGTCGGTGGCATAAGCCGACAGGTCAACGGTGGCCACCACCTCGTCGTTCGCAGTGCGGGTGACAATATTTAATGTCATCGCCGCATCGAGTCCCAGGGTGGCGAACACGCGTTCTGCCAGCGTAGGACTGATGGGATCTGCCAGCATGAAACAGCTAATGATCCCGGCCAGTGGGTTGCCCTGGGCTAAAGGTTGTGTCAGGGCGCGCCGGGCCGGGACGTGTTGCTCACGGCTGAGGGCAGCCGTTGCGGTGGCGCCGAGTAGCTCAGCGACGTTGTCTGTGGTGTAACCGGCGGTGTTCAGATCGTGACGGAGCGCGGCAATCAACTCGGCGTCTCCACGGGGTGCAGGATGCATTACTGTTCCGCCGTTGCGTAGCGAGTGCAGGTGTCGCAGACGCGTTCTGTGTGAGTTTCGTGGCATTCGTTGCAGATCACGGCCAGGGTTTTGCAGCCCGGGTCGGTGCAGTTGTGCAGTTGTGCCGTCGGGGTGTTGCATAGTTGGCAGGAACCAATGACTTTGGGTGCATCAGAGAAGTTCAGGGCCATGCGATCATCGAAGACATAGAGCGAGCCCTCCCACAGCCCGTCGTCACCGTAGGTTTCGCCGTAGCGCACTATGCCACCGTCAATTTGGTAGAGCTCTTGGAATCCCCGGTTGGCCATCAACACCGTGAGCACCTCGCAGCGAATACCACCGGTGCAATAGGTAATGACCGGTTGATCTTTGAGATGATCGTATTTGCCGGATTCCAATTCGGTGATGAAGTCTCGAGTGGTGGTCGTGTCGGGAACCACGGCGTCTTTGAATTTGCCGATCTGAGCTTCAAACGCATTGCGACCGTCGAAGAAGGTCACCGGCCGGCCTTCGGCTTCGCGCTGGGCGACGAGCTCATTGACTTCCTCAGGTGACAGATGCGGCGCGGTGCCCAGGACCTGGTTGCCGGGGGCGACTGTGATCTCTTCTGGTTTATCGAACGCGACCAGCTCGGGTTTGACCTTGACACTGAGCCGCGGGAAATCTTCGGCTGAGCCTTCTGACCACTTGACCTCGAGATCTTTGAAGCCTTCATAGCCGCGCGTGTTTTTAACGTATTCTTTGACCGCACGAATCGGGCCGCCGACCGTACCGTTGATACCGTGTTCGGAGATGATAATCCGGCCGGTCAGACCGAGCCGTTTGCACAGCTCTTTTTGCCACAGGGCAACGGCGTCGGGGTCGTCGAGGGGTGCGAAGTGGTAGTACAGCGCGATTTTGCTTTGAGTGCTCATGGAAGGCGTTCTTTTCTGAAAAAACTCAGCGGTTAAGTTTGGATATAGGCTGTCTTAAGAGTTACAAGTTCGTGACGCTTACGCAATCTTGCGTGCCGTCGCTGGGCTTAGAGCGAGACTGAAGCTATTCTAGGGTCATGGCTATCACTACTTCACTGACAGACGAACTTGCCACCGCGTGGTTGACCGGACGTGCGCGCATTCGGAATTATCACCTCACCACACAGGGCAATATTCATGCTGCCCTGCGCACCCCAGAGTCGACGCGGGCCGGCGAGGATCTCTGGGAATACGTGGTCACCAACGTCTCAGATGACGTGCTGCATGCGGTTGCCGCTGAGATCATGAAACACCCGTCGCGCCAACTCATTGTGGCTGCCGACCTATCCAAAGACCCCAAACCGGCAGGCTCGACAGCGAAATACTATGCTGAGAAAACCGGGCTGCGTCCCATCGGGGTTGATGAGTTGGTGATGGTCAGCGATATGAGCCAGCACGATGTTGAAGAGCCCCTCATGCCAGAACAGTTCACCGCCGAAGTGGAGCGCAATGACGGCTGGTACTTAGTGGCGTTTCGGACCACTGAGGCCTCGGAAGCAGGCCCGAATAAGCTCGCAGCGCGCGGCCGTGTTGCGGTGGTCGATGACACCTACGCGGTCTTCGACCAGATTTGGACAGCCCCAGATTTCCGTCGTCAGGGGCTTGGCTCGCTGACGATGCGGTACCTGAGCTCATTAGCTTTGGAAGATGATGTCGAAACCGGCTTGCTGATCGCCGGGTTGGAAGGCCAAGCGCTGTATTCCTACCTGGGCTGGAGCGCCATCGGAGATGTGGTGGTGTTGGGCCACCCGGATATCGATCCCAAAGATCAGTGGGCGACTCAAACCTTCGAACCATAGCCATCCACGACCACAACAACGACGCAGCATCATACCTGGCGGAGCTTCTGGGCTACTCGCGGGTGCCAGACCAACTGGTCCACACCCGAGTGCTTCCGGAACGCACCGCCAGGTTTTCTGTCTGGCCGACCACCCTCCCGCCCGAGTTTATCGACGCGGTGGGTTCCACCGGCGTGCACGCACCGTTTGCGCATCAGGTCGATGCGGCACTGACTGCCCTGGCCGGCCAACACGTTGTGCTGGCCACCGGTACGGCGTCTGGAAAATCCATGGCTTACCAGATGCCGGTGGCCACCGATCTGGCCGATGGGCACTCCACGGCCCTGTATCTTGCGCCGACCAAAGCCCTAGGTGCAGACCAATTCGCGTCCTGGCAGTATTTAGCGGCCCACGGGGTCACGTGGTTGCGCCCGGGCACCTACGACGGAGATACAGACCCGCCGGCGCGGTCTTGGGCGCGTGAACACGCCAACTTACTGGTCACCAACCCGGATATGTTGCACGTTGGGATTTTGCCCAACCACGGCGGTTGGGCGCAGTTTCTTCGCAATCTCAAATATGTGATCGTCGATGAAGCCCACACCTACCGGGGTGTCTTTGGCTCCCACGTCGCTGTGGTGTTGACCCGGTTACGCCGCATCTGTGCCCACTTAGGAAATACTGACCTGGTCTTTATCGGTGCCTCTGCGACCTCGTCGGCACCGGCCGAGAGTTTTTCGCGGCTCATCGGTGCCAAGGCCGTCAGCGTCGAACATGATACCTCCGGCCACGGTGAGGTCGTCGTGGGATTTTGGGAATCAGAATTTTCCGGGGCCACCGGGGAGCATAACGCACCACTGCGGCGGTCACTCATTGCAACAGGTGCCGATATGCTGTCTGATTTGGCGGTCAACTCGGTGCGCTCCGTGGCCTTTATTCGTTCGCGGCGCGGGGCCGAAGCTATGGCCCAGATGGTCAAACGCAACCTCGCCGAAATCGATCCATCGCTTCCCGGCCGGGCGGCAGCGTATCGGGCCGGGCTGTTACCTGAAGAACGTCGCGCGGTCGAAGACGATCTCAACAGTGGCAAGCTCTTGGCGGTTTCTACGACGCCAGCGTTGGAATTGGGGATCGATATCGCCGGGCTGGATGGGGTTATTGTCACCGGTTGGCCGGGAACGCGTGCCTCATTTTTCCAACAACTAGGGCGCGCTGGTCGTGCTGGTCAGCGCTCGGTGGCGCTCTATGTGGCCGGTGACGACCCGATGGATACCTACCTGGTGCACCATCCCGAAGCGGTCTTCGAGCTGGCCGTAGAAGATAACGTTATTGATCCGCAAAACCCGCATATTTTATCAGCCCATTTGTGTGCTGCAGCCGCTGAGATTCCGATACGCCCTGATGATCTTGCGGACTTTGGAGATGCAGACCAGGTGCGGGATCTCATCGAAGAACTTACCGAAGCCGGGTATCTGCGCCGTCGCCCGGCTGGTTGGTATTGGACCCATGAACAGCACGCCGCCGGGATGATTAACCTGCGAGACTCGGGCAGCGGGCCGATGCAGATTATTGATGGGGAAACCGGTGCGATTCTGGGCTCTATCGGTGGTGAACAGGCGCATTCGCAAACGCACCCCGGTGCGGTCTATATGCACCAGGGTCGTACCTGGGTGGTCGAAGAACTGGACGAAGAATACGCCACCGTGGTCGTGCTGCGTGCCGAACCGGAGTACTACACCCAGGCCCGGGATGTGACCGATGTCGAAATCCTGGCCGAAGATGCCCGAGTGTACTCCGCCGATGATCATTTGGCGTGGGTGCACGGGCCGGTGAAGGTCACCAACCAGGTCGTGTCCTACCAGCGCAAGGAACTGGCCAGCGGCCGGGTCATCGACGAACAACCGTTAGATCTAAGCGCTCGAGACTTATATACCCAAGCGGTCTGGTTCACTGCCCCCTCGGACGCGTTCATCGCCGCGGGGCTTACCACTGACCGACTACCTGGCGCCTTACACGCCGCAGAGCACGCCATGATCGGGATGATGCCCCTGGTCGCCTCTAACGACCGGTGGGATATTGGCGGAGTATCACTCGTGTTGCACCCCGATACCCAAGCCCCCACCGTGTTTGTCTACGACGGTCATCCCGGGGGTGTCGGTTTCGCGACCCGCGGGTTTAGCCACGCCAGCACGTGGATTACCGCAACGATGCAAGCCATCATGGACTGCGACTGTAGTGACGGCTGTCCTTCGTGTGTCCAGTCGCCCAAATGCGGGAACCGCAACTCACCGTTGGATAAAGCCGGTGCCATTACGGTGTTGGGCTTTGTTGCCAACGCCTTGGCTAGGGCTGTTTCGGTCCCGCCCGAGACTCCGCAGTCGCCGTAAGTCCCATCGGCGCTTCAACTTGCACGCGAATGTGGGCCACACCTGGGGCCGCGATATCACAATCGGTCAGGTGCGCCCCGTGGGCAGCAACCGTGTCGGCTGCCAAGCTACACGGTTCTGCGATCATGAGCCCGCGGGCGGCATCTGCTGCAGCGAGCGCAGCTTGATCGGCGGCACCAGCAGCGCGAGAAGCCGCAACGTGGACCTGGATCAGGGTCAGGGCCGCTGCCAGCAGCAACATGAGGGCAGCAAAAACGGTCAGCATCATGGCTGTGGAGGCGCCCTGATCGGTGGTTAGGGTGTGACGGTCCATTGGTTGGGTGCTTTCGCTTCGGCGGTGAGTTCAATGGTCGGAATCAGACCCAGCGGTCCCGGCACCGGACTGGTCAGTTCGATGGTGGCCCACTGGTCTGACACCGAGGAGACGACGTGCGTCTTGGCTGTCGTCATGGTCGCCACCGAAGTATGGATGGTTGCTACAGACTCACCGCGGGCCAGTTGGCGGGCAGCACTGGATGCCGCTTGGTGTAATTGTGCTTGGTGCATTCCCACCACGATGAGATTGATGAGCATGGCGATGACTAACACGATGACCGGTAAGATGACGGCAAATTCTGCGGTGACGGATCCTCGGGTGGACTGTTTACGGCATGTCATGGTGACTCCGAATAGGGGCCGGGGCTTGCGCCCCGACCCCAGGTGGGTGGATTAGAAGCTCAGGGCGCGTTCGATCAGGCCTTCTAAAAGGCCTTGCACGGTGCCCGAAGACAACACGGCGGCTAACAGACCGGCGAATGCTACCGCCGCCAGCGTGACGATAGAGTATTCGGCGGTGTTGGCTCCGGTGTCATCGGCGAAGTTCACTTCGAAGGGTCGGATGGGTTCCATGATGTTCTCCTTAGGGTTGCAG
>CALBOC010000089.1 GCA_937896705.1 uncultured Micrococcaceae bacterium
CTTTCTTCGCGCTCAAGCGCTGACGTTTCGTTTTACATTAGGCCGGGACGGTGTCGAAGGCCTCGGAGAAGGCTACCGCAAGGCGCAGCGGGTCGTGGACATTCGGCCGAGATTCATCTTTTACCTTACTAAATACGACGGTTGCACCGAGTTTTTCAGCTGCCTGACAGAATTCGTCGCGGTGTCCGTCGGTGACGACGGTCGGGTCGGCGATGATGGCATCGATCCGCAATTTCGGCGCATAGTAGTGCAGTACGTTCAAGTGTTCCGCCGCGGTCATACCGACCGTTTCGGTGGTCGAGGGCTGCAGGTTCATGACCAAACAGCGCTTGGCGGGAGTATGCACCAGGGCGTCACGTTGTTCGGCCAGCAACAGGTGCGGTAACACCGAGGTGTACCACGAGCCAGGTCCAAGGATGACCCAATCGGCCGCATCGATTGCGTCGAGGGCTTGCGGTGTGGCAGGGGCATCAGGGGGCGAGAGTTCAATGTGGCTGACTCGACCCGCGGCGGCAACTTTAGCTAATGAGGCTTGGCCGGTGACTTGGCGGCGCGTCAGACTGCCATCATCATTGCTGCCCAGCACGGTCCCGGAAATCGTCATTGGGGTGGTCGACATCGGTAGCACGACACCGCGGGCACCCAACAATGCCCCGGCCCAGGCCAGCCCGTCAACCGGATCGTCAAGTAATTCCCATAGTGCGACGATGAGCAGATTGCCCAGTGCATGGTTGTTTAGCGTGCCGGGCTCGCCGTCGTCGGTTGAGGTGCGAAACCGGTGTTGCATCGTATCGCGCCAGGTGCGCCCCCAGTCGGTGTCATCACACAGCGCCGCCAATGCCATGCGCAAATCGCCCGGTGGGATGACATCCATTTCTTGTCGGATGACGCCCGAGGAACCGCCGTCGTCGGCGACGGTGACCACCGCGGTGATTTCACCGGAGATCAGCCGAAGCGCAGACAGGGTCGCGTAGAGTCCGTGGCCGCCGCCCAGGGCGGTGACGGTGAGGTTCGGGGAGTAATGCCCAATGGTCGCGCGTTCGGGACGGTTGATGGGTGTGAGTGGAAGCTGCCCGGTAAAATGCATGCTCATTCGCGCCCCATATCTCGGTGGCTAATCCGGACTCGGACGCCCGGGTAGGCTTCGAGGCGTTTGGCGATTTCTTGGGTGATCGCGACCGAGCGGTGCTTGCCGCCGGTGCACCCGAACGCCAACGTTGCGTAGTGCTTATTTTCGGCTCGGTACCCTTCGATGACCGGTTTCATCATCTCTACGTAACTATCGATGAAGGCTTGCACGCCAGCTTGTTCCAACACATATTTGGACACCGGTTGGTCCGTGCCGGTATAGGGCCGCAGCGCTGGCACCCAGTGCGGGTTGGGGATAAAGCGCACATCGGCCATGTAATTGGAATCCTGTGGCACCCCGTATTTGAACCCAAACGACATCACATTGAGCCGAATGACGATCGGGCCGGATTCGGTGAAGAGTTCGGTGGTCGCGGTCGTGAGGTCGTGGACATTGAACTCGGACGTATCGAGCAGCATCTCGGCCTGTTCGCGCAACTGGGCAATGAGCTCACGTTCGGCGGCAATGCCGTCAAGAATCGAGCCGTCGCCCTGCAGCGGGTGGGGCCGACGGAGTGTTTCGAAACGTCGAACGAGCACGTCGTCAGAAGCGTCCAAGAACAGTACGCGCAGCTCGGCGCCGTCGGTTTTCAGCTGCGCCATGGCTTCTTGCAGGGATTCGAAGAACTCTTTTGACCGGACGTCTACGACCAGCGCGAGTTTGAGCGGCGTATCGGGATTTTTACCGATGAGCTGGGCCATGGTGGAAAAAAGTTGCGGTGGGAGGTTATCGACCACGTACCATCCCAAGTCTTCAAGTGAATGGGCGGCGGTGGTACGTCCAGCACCCGACATGCCGGTGATGATCAAAACTTCGGCGGTATCGGGCTTGACCGGTTCGAATTCGGAGCTCATGGTTGTAGCTTACCTTGTTCCTTTGCGGTGGAATCTTGGGATAATGTGTCAACAATGGTCTGGGCAAGTTTGGGTCCGATGCCGGAAACTGCCTGTAATTCTTCTGCTGAGGCCGCGCGAATTTTCTTCAATGATCCGAAGTGTTTCAGCAGGTCTTGGCGGCGTTTCTCGCCTAGGCCGGGGACCGTGTCCAAGACCGAGTTAATCATGGATTTTGAGCGCTTGGCACGGTGGGCTTGAATGGCAAAGCGGTGGGATTCGTCGCGCAGGCGTTGTAAAAGATAGAGCCCCTGGGAGGTACGCGGCAAGATCATTGGGAACTCATCGCCGGGGATCCAGAGTTCTTCGAGACGTTTAGCCAGTCCGACCACGGGGATGTCATCGACACCAAGGTTCAGCAGGGCTTGCTGGGCTGCATTGACTTGGGCCAGTCCCCCATCCACAACGACCAGTGAGGGCGGGTACGAGAATTTGCGTTGCTCTTCTGCGGTGGCGGCATCGTCGGGTTCCAGCTCGCCAGATAACACCAGAGGCGCATCAGATTGTTCGCGCAGATAATTTTTGAACCGTCGGGTTAGCACATCGTCCATGGCCGCGGTGTCATCGCGGGCGGCTTCGCCGGTGACGTTGAATTTTCGGTAGTCACGTTTTTTGGGAAGGCCGTCCTCAAAGACCACCATGGATCCGACCACATTGGTGCCTTGGACATGCGAGATGTCAAAGGCTTCGATGCGCAGCAGTGGTTGGTCGAGCTCGAGGGCTTCTTGCAGTTCGCGTAGTGCGGCCGAGCGTGCGGTGATGTCCCCCGAGCGTCTGGATTTGTGCAGCCGCAGGGCACCATCGGCGTTTTGCTGGACGGTTTCCATCAGCTGACGTTTCGTGCCGCGCTGAGGTACGCGCAGATCGACGTGGGCTCGGCGCCGTTGTGTCATCCAAGCTTCGACGTCCTCGGCGTTTTGGGGCAACACGGGCACGAGCACTTCACGAGGAATACGTTCACTGTCTTCCATATCGCCATAGACCTGAAGCAGCAGTTGTTCGACGAGTTGGGACTTCGTCGTGTCGTCGACTTTTTCCACGACCCAGCCGCGCTGACCGCGGATTCGACCGTTGCGCACGTGGAAGACCTGGAAGGCGGCTTCAAGCTCGTCTTCGGCAAAGGCGAAGATATCGGCTTCGGTGTTTTCGGGCAGGACCACGGCGTTGCGTTCGAAGACCTTTTTCAGCGCTTCGATGTCATCGCGGTAGCGGCCAGCGTCTTCGTAGCGTAGTTCACTAACGGCCTGTTGCATCTGTTCTTCGAGCTCGCGCAGATACGGCCGCACGTCCCCGTTCATAAAGGCTACGAAGTCTTCGGCCAGTGCGTAGTGATCCTCTTGAGAGATCCGGCCCACGCACGGGGCAGCGCATTTATCGATGTAGCCCATCAGACACGGCCGGTTGGCGCGTTGAGCTCGGCGGAACACTCCGGCCGAACAGGTCCGGACGGGGAAGACTCGCAGCATACGGTCAACGGTTTCTCGGATGGCCTTGGCCGGGTGGAAAGGCCCGAAGTATTTGACCCCTTTGCGGCGGTCGCCGCGCATGACCATCACGCGGGGATATTTTTCGTTCATCGTGACCGCAAGGTACGGGTAGGTCTTATCGTCGCGGTACATGATGTTAAACCGCGGAGTGAATTCTTTAATCCAGGTGTATTCCAGTT
This sequence comes from uncultured Micrococcaceae bacterium, assembly GCA_937896705.1. GTDB lineage: Bacteria > Actinomycetota > Actinomycetes > Actinomycetales > Micrococcaceae > Yaniella. The sequence goes on from CALBOC010000089.1 coordinate 3,689, forward strand.
GGATGGCTTCTTGTTCGGAAGCCACCACGGTCCATTCGACTGCGGCCGCCGTGTGCACCATGGTGCGCGTCTTGGGCGGCAGCGTATTGGGATTGACGAAGTACGAACTCAGGCGGGAGCGCAGGTTGTTGGCTTTGCCGACGTAGATAATGCGGCCGTGGGCATCCTTGAACCGATACACCCCGGGATCGGTGGGGATGTCGGAAGTTTTCGGCCGGTATGAGGCTGGATCAGCCAAGGTGGGTTGGTCTCCTTAGACGGTTAGGAGGCCGTTTCGTCTGGCCTCTTATTATATTCGTCCACGCGTTCTTGTTCGGTGAGTTCCGCGATCTTTTCCATAATCAGGTCGGTGGTTTTGCGTCGCATCGGCAACCCATGCTTGGGGCCCATCTTTTCGACGTGGATGGGCTCCCCCACGCGCAGCTCAAATTTTCGCGGGACGATCACGCTCTTACCGGGGGGTTGCAGCCGGTCGGTCCCGATGAGCCCCACGGGCACCACGGGTGCTCCGGTGGTCAGCGCTAACCAACCGACGCCGGTGCGACCTCGATAGAGCCGACCATCCCGGGAGCGTGTGCCCTCCGGGTAGATGCCCACGCCATCGCCGGCTTCAATAAAGTCCACCAGTTGGTTGAGCGCGTGCACGGAAGCGGATTGGTCGCCGCGTTCGACCGGTATCGACCCCACGGCGTCAAAGAATCCGCTCATGACTTTGCCCTTGAGGCCGGGCTGGGTCCAGTAGTCGGCTTTGGCAAAAAACCGGACTTGTCGAGGTAACAGCGCCTGGATGATAACCGAGTCTAGAAAGGAGAGGTGGTTACTGGCAACGATGAAGCCACCGGTTTGTGGGACGTGCTCAAACCCTGTGGTGTCAG
>CALBOC010000090.1 GCA_937896705.1 uncultured Micrococcaceae bacterium
ATTTCTTCAATCCATGCCGGAGCATAGGGCGAGGTACAGTTCGGCGGAGTCGGATAGTCCTTGAGTACGCCTAAGCGCTCGCCGATCTCTATAGCCCGTTTTCGGTGTTTTGGCGAGTGGATGCCAATGGTGGCCAGACATTCATTCATGGCCCATTGCAGACGCTCTGGTGCCAGCTGCATCTGATCTTCGATTTCGTCGAGCAGCTCTTTCAGATTCAGATTGTCGACACCCTGGGCCACGGCGTGACTGGTCAGCGACCATCCGGCGGCTGCGACATCCTCGTCAACATCGTTCATCCACAAGATGCGCCGATCTTCGGATTCGGGGTTCTTTTTCAGAATGTAGTTGATCAGCCAGTCCTGGACTTTAGGAACACGGGTGTCGCGCAACATGACATCGAGCTGTTCAGCGGTGTACTTCTTAGGGCTGCTGATCAAAATGGCAACGAGTCTGGCCTGCGGGTCCCCCGTATTCCAAAGTTCTGCCGCGAAGTCGTGTTGAGTTTTCAACCGTTTAGCGATGGCACGAAGCTCGGTGAGGTTCACCCCAATATCGTTTCCGTGACGCTGATTGACCGCCCGGATCTTAGGATCTTCGAGGGCCTCGAGCTCGGCGAGGACATCCTCGACCGTGAGATGTTCTGCTGGGGTACGGGTTGCCATCATTCCTCCTGGGGAAGTCTCATAAAGAAGCCTAACGCTTACCCACCGAATTTCACGGACATGAATTCTGGATGTACCGGCGGAGCAGGCCGCAGTGTTAGCTGCTGTGCGCGTTGACCCCGCGAGCTCCTGGTGTATGCGGACGATACCGCTGCACGAAGAATCCGCGCCACCAGTCAATGCGGTTCGGTCGAACCAACTGATAAGCAAATCCTTGAGGATCGTGATCCTCCGCTCTGCGAAGGATCACTTCGTATGGCGTGCTAGAGGACGCTCGAAACGGTTCGTTCGGGTCATAGACTAAGAACTCAGGCCGGTCGGAGCCGTCGCTACGGTAGTCATACCCCACGACTTGGTGGTTGACTCCCTGCTTAGTCAAGCCTCTGTTGGCGGCTTTGATGAGGCCCAAAACGACCGGTTCACCGCGATCTAAGGACTCCATGGCTTTGCGTTCCTCGGCGAGACTTTTCTGCAGGATCCTTTCGGCGGTCAGGCCGCTCCAATGCAGGAAGCGCACACCATTTTGAACTCCGTGCGCGCTGGTCAGCATGCTGTGGAGTTGGCGTTTGAAAATGTACTTGCCCAGTGGGTGACCAGTCGGCGGCACGGCGGCGGGTGCGAAGTCTTGTGGTCCTACGGTAGGCACCGGTTCGCCGAGGTGATAAAAGTCCAGCGAGGCGAAGGCCATGCCACCGCATCTACCAGAGGTTTTGATCTCATATTGACGACCGATCATCGGCGGGATGCGACCGCTCCAAACGTGGTTGACGAAGGAGTTCGGGAACCGAAAAGCGTAGCGTTCCGGTTCGTA
>CALBOC010000091.1 GCA_937896705.1 uncultured Micrococcaceae bacterium
AGCCGCACAACGCTAGTATTGTATCTATATATAGAACTATGTCTCAACTATAGAGACAAGGAGCGCTTCATGCAATTTCACTTTCGGGGTTATGACTCCCACGATCCACGCATCAAGCCAGCGGCTGGTTACGGCATCAATCGTGCCGCAGACCTCCCGGAGGAGATGGATGTGCTCATTGTGGGGACCGGTCCCGCCGCGGCAGTCGTGCTCGCGCAGTTGTCTCGCTTCCCATCGGTGAATGTGCGGGCCATTGAACGGCGTCCGGGTCGGCTCGAGGTAGGGCAGGCCGATGGCATCCAGGCGCGCTCGGTGGAAACGTTCCAGGCCTTTGGGTTTGCCGAAGAGGTCATTAAGGAGTCCTACCGCAACGTCGAAATGTGCTTCTGGGCGCCAGATCCGCTGAATCCGTCGCATATCGCGCGGTCTTCTCGCAGCCCCGACGATGCGACCGGAATTTCGGAATTCCCGCATATCTATGTCAACCAGTCACGCATTCTGGACTATTTCTTGCGTGATGCCCAGCGCGCACCCGGGCGGGCCACACCAGATTACGGGGTGGAGTTCCTGGGGGCTGACATCGACCCGGAGGCGGACTACCCGGTAACCGCCAAGATCCGGTACGTCACTGGACCGCGTGCTGGTGAAGAGCGCACCGTTAAAGCCAAATACCTGGTCGGTGGTGACGGGGCCCGTTCGACCGTCCGCAAGACACTGGGCCACCGACTCCAAGGTGACGCTTCAATGCACGCTTGGGGTGTCATGGACATTTTGGCCAACACTGACTTCCCCGATATTCAAGTCAAGTGCTCGATCCGCTCGCAGGAACACGGCACCATTCTGCTCATTCCCCGCGAGGGTGGCTATCTGGTGCGAATGTACGTTGACCTCGGTGAGGTCACCGAAGAGAGCGCTAAAACCATCCGCTCGACCCCGATCGAAGAGATCATCCAGGACGCGAACAATATCCTGCACCCCTACTCGTTGGATGTGAAGTCGGTGGCCTGGTGGTCGGTCTATGAGGTCGCACACCGTGTGGCAACCGGTTTCGATGACGTCCCAGACGGCGAGCGACACACCCGCACCCCGCACGCTTTCATTATGGGCGACGCTTGCCATACCCACTCGGCAAAAGCCGGTCAGGGGATGAACGTGTCCATGCAGGACGGCTTTAATCTCGGTTGGAAACTCGGAGTGGTGCTCGACGGCCGTGCTCCGGCAAGCCTACTAAACACCTACGCTGAGGAACGCGAAGTGGTGGCTCACGAGCTGATCAATTTCGACAAACAGTGGTCGGCGATCATGGCCGATGAGGGCGATCCCAAAGAAGTCGAAGAGTTCTATCTCAAGACCTTCGAATTCCCCGCCGGGTTTATGACCGAATACACCAAAAACCAGATCACCATGGGCACCGAGCACCAGGACCTGGCCCCTGGCTTCCCGGTCGGCAAGCGCTTCAAGTCTGCTGAGGTCATTCGTCGGGCCGATAACCGCTGGCGCCACCTGGGCCACTTCCACGAGGCCGATGGTCGCTGGCGCATCTACGTGTTTGCCGACCCGACAGCTCCAGCGCTAGAAGGCACTCCGGTCGCTGAATTCGCCACGTGGTGGAACGACGACCCCGCCTCACCACGCGTCCGGTACACACCGGTGGACGGGGACACTGATGCGGTCTTCGACACCAAGGTCGTCTATCAACAGGACTACACCGAGGTCGAACCCTATAACGTGCCCGCCGCCTTCAAACCGGTCAAGGTTCCCTACGGTCTAATCGACACGAACCAGATCTTTGCTTTGGGCCACGGTCGCGACATCTTCCGGGATCGCGAGATCAGCAAGGACGGGGCGATTGTGGTGGTTCGACCGGACCAGTATGTCGCCGGTGTGCTGCCCTTGAGCGCACGCCAGGAACTTACCGAGTTTTTCGCCGCCAACATGTTGGAACCGGCACCAACCGGCCCACCCGAATACATCAGTGAGTTGGAAGTTGCTAACCGCGCCAGCCTTGCGATCCACGTGGAGGACTGAGCACTTCATGACCGACCCGCGATGGGTGGGTATCGGGTGCGTTACCTACACATTGCGGGGCACTATTTATAGCGGTCTTGGTACTGACTCCGAATGACTTTCTTGTCGATCTTGCCGACCGAGGTCGCCGGAATCTCGTCGACGACTTCGAATGCCTCCGGCAATTGCCAGTCAGCAAACCGCTGACGCAAGTGTTCGTCAATTTCGTTTTTGGTGATAGTTTCCCCGTCGCGCAGCACCAGCAGCATGAAGGGGCGCTCATCCCACTTCGGATGCTCGAGTCCCACCACTGCCGCTTGGACTACTTTCGGGTGGCCGACCATCGCGTTTTCCATGTCGATCGATGAAATCCACTCACCACCCGATTTGATCACATCTTTGAGCCGATCGGTGATCTTGATGAAACCATTGCCATCGATCGTGGCAACGTCTCCGGAACGCCAGTAACCGTCCACGAATTTATCGGCCAACTCTTCTTCGGACATGCCGTGATAACTAGCGGTAATCCACGGACCTCTCAACAGAATCTCACCCGCGGTCTCGGCATCGGCGGGCACTTCGTTCCCCACGCCATCGACAATCTTCAGGTCCACATTCACCGGCGCTTTGCCTTGTTTGGAGCCGTAAGCCGAAAGCTCTTCATCGGTCATGCTCGCGCGCATCGCAGAGGTCACGCGGTTGATGGTCACAATAGGCGACGTTTCAGTTGCACCCCAGCCGTGGATGACTTCGGCGTTGAACGTTTCCTTATATCCATCAATCAGTGATACCGG
>CALBOC010000092.1 GCA_937896705.1 uncultured Micrococcaceae bacterium
ACCGTGGACCAGCAGTTGACCACCGAGCACGGCGATACCATCGCTTTTGAAGTGCGCGGCACCGGACCACCGCTAGTTTTTATTCCTGGAGCGGGAACTTTTCGAGCCATCGATCCGACGGTCCCTCCCACAGCCGAGCTGCTCGCCACCCGGGGGATAACAACGGTGGTTTATGATCGCATCGGTTTAGGCGAGAGTACGGGATCTGCACCCGTGACCCTAGATAAGGAAATCTCAGTATTGCGGGCCATTCTGAAACAGGTGGGAGGCTCTGCGGTGTTGTGTGGTCACTCGTCTGGCTCAGCCATCGCGTTATATGCGGCCACGGTTGGTTTGCCGGTCATTGGCCTTGCCCTGTGGGAAGTGCCCATCATCGGTCCTTCCGTAGAGGTACAGGCCTGGGCGGCCGATTTCATTGCGCTACTCGATGCCAGGGATCACGTCGGCGCGATTGACCACTTCACCAAAGAGATGCCGCCCGAATATAGAGCAGAATTGCAAGCTTCTTCGATCTGGGACGTGATGATTGACAACGCCCAGAGCATGCGGGCTGATGCTGAAGCACTGGCCTGGTTCCATTCCGCGCCACTGCCGACACTGATTGGCGGACTTACAATGCCGGTCCTCACGATGGTAGGGGAGTCGACGTTCGAGGTCATGCACCGCGGCGCCGGCGCGATCGTCCAGGCCGTACCTCACGCGCAGAAGCGGGTTGTACCGGGCGCGCAACACGAGTGGGAGGTCGCGCCCATGGTTGAAGAGCTGGTGGCCTTTGTGGCCTCGGTGTGAAAGGCAGGGGATCGCTGCGAAAAACCGAGGATTTCTCTTGACCAGAGCCCAGTGCGTAAGTAACGTCAAATCATCCAGCTCCGGCTGACCTGCGAACCTCGCCACCAGCCGACTGGCGGATATGAGGAACCGACATGACTCAACAAGCAGCACAACATCCCACGCCAGAGGTTGAAGACCGATTCAAACGAAGCCTGGGCTCTGTGGCAGTCTTCTTCATTGGTTTCGGAGCGATGATCGGGTTCGGCTGGGTCACGTTGACGGCCGGTTGGCTCAGCGACGCGGGCACGCTTGGTGCGGTGACGGCGTTTGTCATCGGAACCGGCATCATGGCGCTGGTGGGTCTGGTGTATTCGGAACTTGTCTCTGCCATGCCGCTGGCCGGCGGGGAACATAACTATCTTCTACGCGGATTCGGACCGCGCTTGGCGTTCATTGGCTCGTGGGGGATCGTCGGAGGCTACATCTCGGTGGTCGCGTTTGAAGCGGTCGCCATTCCCCGCACGGTCGCCTACATTTTTCCGCAGGTCAATTCCATTCCATTGTGGACGGTGGCCGACTTCGAAGTGCACCTGGTGTGGGCCCTGATCGGTGTGGTCACCGCGGTCCTGCTGACCTGGTTGAATATTCGCGGCATTAAGCAGGCCAGCTTCTTCCAAACCTCGATCGTCCTGTTCGTGATCGTCATGACCCTCGCCTTGGTCGTGTTGTCCTTTATGGAAGGCGAGCGCGGGAATATGGAGCCACTGTTCACCGGAGGTGGCGCTGGAATCATCGCCGTACTGGTGGTCGTGCCCTTTATGTTCGTCGGCTTTGACGTGATCCCGCAGTCTGCTGAAGAGGTCAAAATCGAACCGCGGAAAGTCGGTCGTATTGTGGTGTTTTCGGTTGCGATGGCGGGGGTGTTCTACGTGGCCATTCTGTTCACGACTTCATCAGCGCTCCCGGCAGCGGAGATGGGTGATTTCGACCTGGCTACCGCCGACGCTATGGGTGTGCTTGCAGGTCATGAGTTCTGGTCCAACGTCGTGGTCGCAGGGGGCCTGGCAGGTCTGCTGACCTCATGGAACGCTTTCCTTATCGGTGCCTCGCGTTTGATTTGGGCCATGGCCACTTCCGGGATGTTGCCCACCTGGTTCGCCAAGCTCCACCCCAAACACAAGACCCCGGTCAACGCGCTGCTATTTATCGGTGCTTTAT
>CALBOC010000093.1 GCA_937896705.1 uncultured Micrococcaceae bacterium
GGTCGCTGTGTGTCCGCGCAGGTCGACGGGCACTCTTAGTCAGGCTTTCCAAGGTGCCCCCACACCGCTCAGTCGTCTGGCTAGGAATACCCCTCACCGACCCACATTTTTAGACTGAATAGGACCAGTATTGGCTAATCTCAAATCTTCAAAAAAGCGCGCAATTACGAACGCAAAACGTCGTGAACGCAACCACGCTATCAAGTCTGAACTCAAGACTGTGCTCCGCAAAGTCAACAAAGCCGTAGAAGCTGGCGATAAAGCCGCCGCTGAAAAGGCTCTTGCCGTTGCCGGACGCAAATTGGATAAGGCTGTCAGCAAGGGTGCAATCCATCGCAACCAGGCCGCGAACCGGAAATCCGGTGCAGCAGCCCGCGTGAACGCACTGGATGCATAAGCTCGCGAACCGTTAAATATTTGAGGCCGTCACGTTCAACGTGACGGCCTCAAATATTTAACCCCGCAGGTGCTAGCGTCGCTGCGCTAGCGTGGCTACTTTTGTCACCATGCGTTCCACCGCAAATTCTGCATCTCGTGCTTGGCCTTTTGCTTCGGCGTCGGCACGGGCGATCAATTCAACGGCTCCGGCGATATTGACCGGTGTCCAGTGCCGCGCCGTAGCTGTGACACGCTGAACCTGCCAGGGGGCCATCCCAAGGACCGAGGCGAGTTGTCCCTGGGGAACTTTCGCATCGATAATGCGTGCGACCTGGCGGGCCTTGAGCGCAAACGAAGCGCTGACCGCAACCGGTTGCACTCCCGTGGCGAACGCGTGCCGGAGCAACGCAATCGCGGGGCCCAGTTGACCATCGAGTGCAGCGTCTGCCACTTTGAAGGCGGTGGCTTGGACGCGCCCTCCGTAGTATTGTTCGACCATCCGCTCGGTGATGGTGCCGTCGGTATCGGAAATCAGTTGGTGAGCTGCGGCAGCAAGTTCTCCAAGATTCTCCCCGATGGCGTCTGCGAGCGCTCTCAGAGCCTCAGCATCGATCTTTCGGCGCGCGCTGCGGAACTCCGCTTGGAGAAATTCCACGCGGTCCCGGTCTGATTTGATGGGTTTGGCTTCGACGTAGACACCGGCTTTCTTCAGCGCATCGAGCAGTCGTTTGCCTCGCGTGCCGCCTCCGTGGAGACCAAGAAACGTGACGTCGGGGTTAGGTTGTTGGATGTATTCGAGGCCATCGGTGACGAATGCGTCCGTCATCTTGTGCATCTCGTCGAAAATCAGCAGCTTGCGTTCCCCAAATAGGGAGGGACTTGCGAGCACTTGGATTTCACCAGATTGGTAGTCTGCAGCCGAGCGGTGATGAATTTCGGTGTCTGGCTCGGCCTGTTTCAATTGCGCTTTAATCGCATCGGTGACTCGAGTGTGAATGTAGTCTTCACTGCCTTGGACAAAGATGAGTGGTGCTACGGTGACGTCTCGCCATGAAGCGCCGCCGGTTTTGGTTCGTCGAGGGGAGGCCATACGGGTGATTCTAGCGGTGTGCGGCGACGTATGCGGGACGGTGCTGCAAGGTCACTGAGAACGTGCCGTGTAGGTCGGTGCGTCGAATCTGTGTTCGTGGGCCGAGCGCTTGGAGGATGTCCTGGTGAGGGTGACCGTAACTATTGTCTAGCCCGACCCCGATGAGGGCGACGCTGGGGTTTGTATATTCGATGAGGTCTGTCCCGCCGTTTTGTGCCCCGTGGTGGGCTAGTTTGAGGATGTCGATATCGGTGGGAATGACCTTCGCGGCCAGGAGGGTTGCTGCTTCGTCTTCTTCGAGGTCGCCGGTAAACAGTGCCGTGGCGGTCCCACCGTGTCGATAGATTTCGACGAGAAGGACGGCAGAGGCATTATTTTCGTTTGGCGATTCGTGGTTTGCGCTGAGCACGGACCAGCGTAGTTGTACGGGGTGTTGCTGGTCGTGTTGGGCGTGATCGATCACGGAGACCGTGGGGCCGGTGAGTTGCTGGGCCCTGCTGGGCAATCCCATCTCTTCAGGTTTATAGGTTGGGTCCGTACCGGTGGCATAGAGGATTTGTTCAGGTTTAGCGGTCTCGAGGACTCCTTCAAGTCCGCCGACGTGGTCTGCGTGGAGGTGGCTGATGACCAAGACATCTATGTGGGCGATGCCAGCGGCGCGCAGACACCGTTGGGCGAGATCAGGTTCTGGTCCGGTATCGATGACCATGGCTGACTCCGGTCCGGTCCGTACCAGGAACATGTCGCCTTGGTCGACATCGCAGCCAATAATATCCCAATCAGGGTGAATCCCACCGGCTTTCGTGGGCCAGAAGACGGTCAGGTGGGCAACGACAGCTACCATGACAACGAGGTACTGCAGGGCATCGAAGGCACTGGTCTGGTGGGTGATCCACGTCCCGAGGTGTCGCCACCTGGAGATACCTAAGTCGACGCGCACGGGTGGGTGTATCTTGCGCTGTCGTCGTAGGAGTTTGACCGTTATGATACCGGTGGCCGCCCAGTGTAGGGCGATGAGCATTGTTCCGGCTATTCCTTCGGGCCACGGGAGCATTGAGCCTGGTAGGTCCGTTGTGGTGGTGGCAATCCATCCGATGGCGGCCGTGGGCACCGCGACCGCATGCAACAGTAGCTGAGAGATGCCCGGGGCTACCACGACCAGCGCTGCCGCAATGGTGCCCGGGACAGTAATCAGCGGGAGTAGCGGGGTGGCAAAGACGTTAGCGACCACAGCGTAGACGCTGACGTAATCGATGAAGGTTAGCAGCAAGGGTTGGCAGGCTAGTTGCGCAGCGGTGGAGATTGCCAGCGAGGAACTGAACAGACTGGCCCAGAACCCGGGGAGGAATTTTTCAAAGTAGGGCCGTATGAGGCGGTCCAGCGGTTGGGCTGCTAATACGATGCCGGCCGTGGCGGCAACGGACAGTTGGAAGCCCACTTCGTGAATCAGCTCGGGTGTCAGGGTTAATAACCCGATAGTGGTCAGGGCCAGGATCGGCAATGCGTGGGCACTCCGGCCGAAGAACACCGCCCAGGCGCCGATCGTTCCCATGGTGGCAGCTCGCAGGATCGAGGGCTGCGTTCCCACGATGTGTACGAACAATACGAGTGTCCCCAGAAATGCCGCAATGACGATGGGACGGGGGAATCGTAAGCTCCGGAACAACAGCGTGGCCGCTGCGGCGATCAGCGACGTATGCGCTCCTGAGACCGCCGAGAGATGACTCAGCCCGGAGACCTTCATGGCCTCGTCGAGTGTTTCGGACTGTTGGGATCGATCCCCCAGGATAAGCCCGGGCAGCAGTTCCGGGGCATAGCTGATGGTGTGGGCTGCTTGGTCTTGAAGTGCTGTGCGCAACGTATCGCGACCAGTGGGTGAAGGTCGCTCAGGTGGCTGGCCACAGCTATTCGGTTGGACTAGGTGAACCGCTTGGACGAACGTGGTGACATCGTGGTCGGTGACTCGACCAAGAAAACAGACGTTGTCGCCGCTGCGAAACTGCGACCAGGCGTCGTCTGCTGCCACCACGATCTTGGCCGGATGTGGCGTCGGGATGAGCTCCCTACCGAAGTGGTGCACCTCGGCGGTGACAAACCAGCTGATCCCCCACGGTCCGTCACGTTCCACGGGGTCGCTCACCAGTTCAACCGACATCTTGGCGGTCCCTAAACTGTGGGTGAAGGTGGTCCACCCGGAGGTTTCTGCCGCGCCGCGTTGGTGGTTGGTCAGTAGTGCTGCCGGAGTGGCCAGCCAGCACGCCAGCGCCAGGATGAGCAGCCATTGGACAACCCGATTGCGTCGTCTGAGGCATGCAATGAGGAGCACGGCGGCCAGACCGCTCAGTACAAGGGTCATCGGCACCCAGGGTGTTGCCCACGGTGGCAGTCTTGGACCGAGTAAACATACGGCTGCGGTCAGTCCCGCTGCTGGCACAAGACGGATATCGACCGGTGCTGCAATGTCGTCGGGTTTAATGTGGCCCGGCATTACCAGCTCACCAGACCATCAAGGCGTTCCCGGGTCGCGGGTCCAATCCCGGAGACGGCCTCGATATCTGCCAGTTGGGTAAACGGACCGTGCTGCTCCCGGTGAGCAATAATCTGTTCCGCCGTAGCCGGGCCCACACCGGGAAGCGTTTCTAACTCCGTGGTGTCAGCCGTATTGAGGTTGACTGTCGAGGCACCGGGGCCCGAGGCTACGCCACCCGAAGTTCCTGGCGGGGTTGGGGCAGGGGTTTCATTGTGCTGATCGGGCACCAGAATGTATTCACCGTCATTGACGATCGCGGCCAGATTGAGCGCATCGAGCTGGGCATCGTCGGTGGGACCGCCGGCGCCTTCGATGGCATCCACTACCCGGGCTCCGGTGTCGAGTTCGACAATTCCGGGTTGCTGTACTGCGCCCGCCACATGAATGATGGTGGTGTCGGGTCCCGCCGGGTCACCAGCAGGCGCATCGTCTTGGGTAGGTTCTAAAGTTGCACTCTCACCATGGTCCACCGCCACGGTAGGTTCTGGTGCAGTCGGCTGGTCGGTGACGAGCCAACGGAACCCGAAGATGGTCGCTGCCACGACGATGAGCATCAAGACCGCAGACAGCGTGATCTTTGTGCGCCACAGTGGGGGCCGCTGGGGCGCTGCCGTATCAGCCAGATGTTTACCCATGCGTCCCAGCTTTGCTGGTCCTTAGGTGCTACTAGCGCCCGTGGATCCTATCTGTGGATAACCCCGGCGGATCGGGCAAGGCTGTGGATTCGGTACGGCTTAGGTGGCACCGTAGCTGGCGTAGTCTGAGTCTGGGCTCATCGAGACGCCCAGCGCACCGAGCCCTAAGTGGGCTGCTAGCACGGCTGGCAGCCGCACGACCGGCACGGGCATGACGGAGTGATCTTGCAACGCTGCGGCTAACTGGTGGGCGGTGTCGAAGTCGCCGTAGGCTTGGACGCTCAACCGTACGGGCGGTTCTACCGCACGGGCAAGCTCGGTCAGCATAGCTAGGGCTTTGGCTTCACTTCGGGGACGATCGAGTAATTCGATGGCGCCGTCGTGCAGGTGCATCACGGGTCGCACCTGGAGCAGTTGGCCTAGGAGTCCGCCCAGTGCCGAAATGCGACCGCCTTTGCGCAGCGTGTCGAGGTTCGGCACCGTAAAGATTGTTTGCCCCGCACGGGCCTGGCGGGTGGCGATACTCGCCAGAAACGGAGTCGACAGACCTAACCGCGTGCGCAGTAAAACATCAAGGACCGCATTCCCCAAAGAAATCCCCGCGTTATACGAATCCAGCACGGTCACCGGGATCGGGGCGGTCTGGGCGGCGATACGTGCCGCGTCGGTGGTACCCGAGAGTTTTGATGACAAATGGATGGACAATACTTGGCCATAACCCTGCTCGGCGATGTGTCGGTAGGTGGCTGAGAAGTGCCCGGGTGAGGGCCGGGAGGTCCGCAGTGGGGTGCCGGCAGCCAATGCAATGGCTAGATCCTGGTGGAGAATGTCGTCGTCTTCGGTATATATTTGGTCGCCGATCATCACCGGGATGGGCACAACAAATAAGTCTGAGCCGGTTGGTAGCTTATATACCTCGTTGGGCAGCGCGGCCGAACTGTCGGTGACGATGGCCACGCGTTCGCGTCGCGGTGGGGTGATGTAGCGCGCCCAACCGACCGCCTCGGTGCGCATATCGCGCGAGCGGGCGGCCAGTCGGGCTATCCAATCAGCGACCTCGGTCATGTGGGCTTAGCCCACTACGAAGTTGACGAGCTTGCCACTGACGACGATGACTTTGCGGATCTGCTGGTCCCCGATGGCTCGCTGGACGTTGTCAGAGGCCCGGGCTAATGCTTCGAGCTCGTCGTCGGAGATATTCGCCGGCACCTCGAACCGGTCGCGCAGCTTACCTTGCACCTGAGCGATGACGGTGACCTTGTCCTCGACTAATAACGCGTCGTCGACCTGTAGCCACGTGGACCGAGCCACTGACGGCTCGTGGCCCAGCATGGCCCACATATCTTCTGCCGTGTAGGGCGCGACCAGCGATAGCAGTTGCGCCACAACTTCGGTGGCTTCCCGGACCGCCGGATCGGCCGCACCGGCACCGTTATCAATTTCTTTGCGGGTCGCGTTGACCAGCTCCATGGTCCGGGCCACGACAACATTGAATTTTTGGTCTTCCAGCAGCTGCTCTGCGTCATGGACGATTTTGTGGGTCGTTTGGCGCAGGGCTGCTACCCCGCTGCTGGCCGGCGTCCCCGGGGTGGAACCCGAGTGCTGCACATCTTGGGCTAGTCGCCAGGCGCGTGCCAAGAATTTCAGCGAGGCGGCCGGGGAAACATCCGCCCAGTCGATGTCATCTTCTGGTGGTGAGGCAAACACCATGGTCAACCGAATGGCGTCCACGCCAAAGGCATCGAGCTGTTCACCCAGTGCGACCCCGTTGCCCAGGGATTTTGACATGGCCTTGCCACCGTTGAGGACTTGGCCCTGGTTCAATAGTCGGCTAAAGGGTTCGGTAAAGCCGACCAGGCCCATGTCGTACAGGGCTTTGGTGAAGAATCGGGAGTACAACAGGTGCAGGATCGCGTGTTCGACGCCGCCGACGTATTGGTCTACTGGTGCCCAGCGGTCGAGCTTGGCGCGATCCCAGATTTCTTGGTCGTTGTGGGAGTCGACAAAGCGCATGTAGTACCACGACGAGTCGACAAAGGTGTCCATCGTGTCGGTATCGCGTGTGGCGTTTCCACCACACTGCGGGCAGGCCACATTGACCCAGTCTTCGGCGGCAGCCAGTGGTGACTGGCCTTTCGGGGCGAGTTGTTGGCCGTGTAAGTTTTTGGGCAGTTCAACCGGAAGTTGGTCTGCTGGCACCGGCACGAGCCCGCACGCGGGACAGTGAATGATCGGAATCGGTGTGCCCCAGAACCGCTGCCGAGATAATAACCAGTCGCGCAATCGGTAATTCACCGACTCATACCCGGTGCCTTTTGCTGCCAGCAGTTCAATCGCTTTGGCAATGGCTGCCTCGCCCGATAGGCCATCGAGGTCACCGGAGTTGATGTTGGTGCCAGGCTCAGTCGTGGCGATTCCGGTGTCTTCTGGGTCGTCTGCACCGGTATCGACCACGGTTCGCACCGGCAGGTCCATGGCCCGAGCAAAGTCCATGTCTCGCTGATCGTGGGCCGGGACCGCCATGATCGCACCGGTCCCGTAATCGGCTAGCACATAGTCTGACGCCCACACCGGTACCCGCTCCCCGGACAGCGGGTTAATGCCGTAGCGTCCAAGAAACACGCCGGTTTTGGGACGATCGGCCGATTGCCGGTCAATGTCGGAAACGTGTTTGAGCTCTTCGCGGTAGGCGTGCAACGCCTTGGCATGCTCATCGGTGACTAACTCTTCGGCCAGCTCCGCGTCGGCGGCAACCACCATGAAAGTCGCGCCGTACAGGGTATCGGGCCGAGTCGTGTAGACCTCAAGTTCAGGGCCGTCCTCGATGGAGAACGTCACGGTCGCACCGGTGGATTTGCCAATCCAGTTGCGCTGCATATTCAGCACACGCTCGGGCCAGTGACCTTCCAGCGCATCCATGTCTTGGAGCAACCGCTCAGCGTAATCGGTGATTTTGAAGTACCACTGTTCAAGGGCCTTTTTGGTGACCTC
>CALBOC010000094.1 GCA_937896705.1 uncultured Micrococcaceae bacterium
TCCGTCTGGAACACCTCGGCTATGCGATCCGAATATTCGAATTCATTGCCTGCTTGTTGGCCGTTCGAGTCAAAACCGACACTGAAGGTGGGGATATTACGCTGACCGGCCTCTGCCATCAGTGCCACCAGGAGGCTTGAATCCAGGCCCCCAGATAAGAGGACCCCCGTATTGTCATCGAGCCGACGTTGCACGGCGACTTGCAGGGCGTTACAGATGGCTTCCTGCCAGTCTTGTTCGTTCCAATCCGCGTAGGCGCGGTTGCGAGTGTAGGTGGGATGCCAATACACGCGTTCGGAAAGCTGGCCATCGGAGTCCATGATGTGCATGGTCGCCGGTGGCAGTTTGGTGACCCCGGTGAGGATGCTTCGTGGCGCGGGCACAATGGAATGCCAGCTCATATAGTGGTGCAGCCCGATCTTATCGACCGAGGTATCGATGCCGCCGCTGGCCACCAGCGCGGGTAAAGTCGAGGCGAAGCGTAGCCGCCCGTTCTGATGCGCTAAATACAGTGGTTTGATGCCCAATCGATCGCGACAGAGCAGCAGGCGATGGCGTCGCAGGTCCGCTAGAGCTATCACGAATTCGCCGTGTAACCGCTCGATAAACCCTTCGCCCCACTTGCTATATGCTGCAAGGATGACCTCAGCGTCTGTGACCGCACGGAACCGACGCTCTCCGGAGAGCTCGGAATACAGTTCCTCAAGGTTGGTCAGACGCCCATCGAGAACGACGGCGAGTTCTTGTTCGGCATCGTAGGTTGGCTGCGAGGTGGTTGCAGAAGCACCGGTGTTGCCGACTGGCACCTGATCGAAGGCGACCCACCCGTTATCCCAGATGCGGTTGCCGTTCTCCGCGCCCAAGGCGCCGGCCATTTTCTGTACTGCGGTTGTTTCTGCTCGGGCTCCTCGAAACGCGAGTTCGCCGACAAGAGCATTCACCATAAATCCCTCCTATGCTCATTAGTAGCGGAGTTTTCCGCGCGCTAAATTCTGCTGGGTCGCTTCATGCTTTATGGGTGGTTTACCCTAACACCGGCCGAACTGACGCAAACAGGGTTCTCCTGCGTTTATTTTGGGAGATGACT
>CALBOC010000095.1 GCA_937896705.1 uncultured Micrococcaceae bacterium
CGAAAAAACCGGTACATTATTGCCTATCATGTCTTTTACCGCCGCAGCTTTTCAACTGTCTGAGGCACAAGTGGCCCAACTACCCGCCGAAATCATCGGCAAGGCCACCTGTGCATTTTCGCGACACCGGATGGGCAAACTTGGCTTTGGCCAACGATTCGGCTTCACCACCCGAGGCCCAGAACGATTCGCTACCGCACGGGATCGCTGGACAGAACTTACCGCTGTAACGGCCCCGCACCTCCCGGCATTGTGGACCGCAACCGCGCCAATTTGTTTTGCGGCTTTTACTTTTGATGCTCGTTCGGCGGTCGAGTCCATCGTGACCGTGCCGAAATACGTACTAGATCGATCGGCAGACGGAATCTGGCTGCGCTACACCTTTGAAGCCGGCACCATCCTGCCAAGCCCAGACATGGTCTTTGCCGAATTTCTCGGTGAGCTCCCCCAAGAGCCTCCGGCAGCTGAACAGAACGGGCTGCACACGGTATCCGCCCGGTTATCCGAAGCAGCATTTGAGCGATCGGTCGCGAAAGCGGTCCAAATGTTGGCCCAGCAGGACTTTGAGAAAATCGTCTTAGCTCGCGACGAGTTACTCACCGGCGCCGCCCCGTTTCATATCCCAGCCACCCTCCGTGCCTTGGCAGCCGATAATCCCACCGCCTGGACGTATAAGGTTGACAACCTGATCGGCTCGACGCCGGAACTCCTAATCGCTCGACAGGCCAATGCCGCTAAAGCTCGCGTGCTGGCTGGCACCGTCGATCGCGATGTAGCCGTCAGTGCGGAGCTGATCGCCGAACAGCTGTCTGATCACCCCAAACAGATTTTTGAGCACCAGGCTGCGGTGGATTCTCTGGTCGACAAACTGGCGCCATTTGCCACCCAATTGCACACCTCCGACCGGCCGTTTGTCCTGGCATTGCCGAACGTGTACCACTTAGCCACTGATGTCTCAGCAGAGCTGACCTCGGATACTTCTATTTTGGATCTGGTGGCCGAGATCAGCCCGACGGCCGCCGTGGGTGGTACGCCGCGTCAGCCCGCAATGGATGCGATCTGGCAGTTAGAAGCTGAGACCTATGGAATGGACCGCGGCCTATACGCCGGGGCCGTGGGCTGGTTAGACGCCCACGGGCAAGGTGAATTCGGGATCGCGCTGCGCGGCAGCCTCATTGAAGATCCCCATCACGTACGCGTGTTTGCCGGTGGCGGGATTGTCGATGGTTCCGATCCGGCCGCAGAGCTGGCAGAGACCCATGCCAAAATGCGGCCGATGAAAAAAGCGCTGCGCGTCCAAGCACTCTAGGATCGTGGTATGAATTCTGTGCGTCCTCCGTCGTTTGCGGTCCTTGGTGCTGGCATTAACGGGGCAGCAGTCGCCCACGAGCTGACCCGTCGATTCCCCGCAGCCTCGGTCACGGTTTTTGACAAAGCCGAAACGGTCGCGGCGCATCAGACCGGGCATAACTCTGGGGTCGTGCACGCCGGGCTCTACTATGAGCCCGGCAGTCTCAAGGCTCGGCTCTGTCGCCGAGGCGTGGAGCTGATCACTGAGTATGCGCAGTCGAAGGGGGTGCCCTATGAGGCCTGCGGAAAACTCGTCGTCGCGCTGGGGTCCGAAGAGCGCCCACGCTTGGAAGCCATCTATGAACGAGCGGTCGCCAACAGGGTGCCCGATGTTGAGCTGATCGGGTCTGATGAGCTTCGTC
This sequence comes from uncultured Micrococcaceae bacterium, assembly GCA_937896705.1. Lineage (GTDB taxonomy): Bacteria > Actinomycetota > Actinomycetes > Actinomycetales > Micrococcaceae > Yaniella. The sequence continues at coordinate 1,713 of CALBOC010000095.1, forward strand.
GGATTGAACCCAACGCGGTGGGAATGCTGGCGTTGCATTCCCCCCACACAGCGATTATTGATTTTGCCGGGGTCGCTCGAGCCTTGATCGATGATGTGCGAGTCGGTGGTGGGACTATCCGATTAGGAACCGAAGTGACCGACATCAGCGTGGATGCACACGGGTGTGTTCTCACCACGCGAGGCCCCGATGCTTCCGAGCACACGGAGCAATTCGACTTTGTGATCGCCTGCGCCGGTCTGCAGTCAGATCGACTCGCGCAGCTGGCCGGCGGATCTGTCTTCCCTGCGATCGTGCCGTTTTTTGGGCAGTACGCGCAGCTAGCACCGGCGCACCGAGACATCCTCAACGGTCTGGTCTATCCCGTGCCCGACCCGGCCTATCCCTTTTTAGGGGTGCATCTGACCAAGCGCGTCGATGGGGAAATGCTGGTCGGCCCCAACGCGTTCCTATCGTTTGGTCGGGAAAACTACACCGGCTGGAACATCGGGGTCAAAGACACCGCAGCGATTGTAACGAATCGCGGTTTTTGGAAGTTTGCCGCCCGGAATATGCAAGCCGCGATGCGCGAGTTTGCAGCCGTGGTCTCTCGAAGAAAATTTCTCAATGGCGCGGCAGCTTATGTGCCCAAGCTCAATGGGGCACAGGCCAGGCCTATCACCCGTGGCATCCGTGCCCAAGCCATGGACGAAGACGGTCAGTTGGTCGATGATTTTGTGATCGAACACCTGGGCCGGGCCACATTTATCCGCAACGCGCCCTCCCCCGGTGCGACCTCTTCGATGGCAATTGCCGAATACAT
>CALBOC010000096.1 GCA_937896705.1 uncultured Micrococcaceae bacterium
ACCACGCGGATGGTGTGCTGTGCGGCGTAAAATAAATGGTTGAAGGCCCGCAGGTTATTTTCTTGGGTAAACCCCGGTCCCGATGGCAGCAGCTGGGCGGCCGGTCCTTCGTGGTCTTCAATTTCGTCTTCGGTCACATCGCGCAATTCCTGATGCAGTTGCAGTCCGGTTTCAGAAAACCAGTCGGTGGCAAACACGACGTCCAAGGACGCGACGGTCGGGCCTTCCATGCGGGCCATCATGTCCACCCAGTGTCGGTTGAGCCGGTGCGCCGAGGGGCGTTTATAGCCGGGTTCGATGAGGTTGATCGATCCGGTGTACCCCACCAGCCCATCGACCACGACCATTTTGCGGTGGTTGCGTAAATCCGGGCGCTGATACTCGCCGCGCCAGGGTCGGACCGGCATCAGCCGGTGGTACTCGATGCCATCGGCGTTCAGCCGTTTGAGCAGGTGCCGGTACCCCTTGACCCGGGCGGTGCCGATGTGGTCAAACAGCAGCCGGACCTTGACCCCGCGCTGTACGGCCCGAGCCATCGCATCCAGGACGAGATCGGCGTAGCCTTGCCGGTGTTTGGGGTCGGTGCCGATGATGTAGAACATCACGTTGACGTAGGTCGTGGCCCGGTCGATATCGGCGGCCATGCGCTCTAACGTGCCCCGGTAGTCGGTCAGATACTCAAAGGTATTGCCGTCCAACATCGGAAAGCCCGTCAGTCGGCGCGTCAGTTGCGAGCTGGCAGCCACATAATCTGGGGCGGCGCCGACCTGGTCGGGCAAATCAAGGTGGGCTGTGGCACGTCGCAGTTCGGAGTTCACTGCGACCTGCCGCGAGCGGCGCTGACCACCCAACCGGTGTGACCCCAATAACAGGAACACCAATAACCCGGGGATCGGGAAGAAGAAAATGATCAGCAGCCACGCCATCGCCACGGCGGGGCGACGATTGCCCGGCACAATACCCAACAGTGCAATACGGATGGCCATATCCGCGCTGGTGAATAACACCCGCACCCAAAACGGAAAATCCGCGAAATCTGCCACCGACGAAATCATGCCCACCAGTCTAGGCGAACGCTTCGGATGAGCCGCCAAATTAGCTGGTCATCGTCGAATTTACCCAGGTCGTATCCGTCCGATACTGTAAGAGAGGGCGCCGCAAGGGGCCAGTATAACTTCAAGCGCGAGGGTGATTATGGCAAAGCT
>CALBOC010000097.1 GCA_937896705.1 uncultured Micrococcaceae bacterium
GCGTTACGTAAACCACGAACACTTCTGGTATTGGGCGCACTGGTACTGATGGCGGTTACCGGCGCGGTCGTGGAGGATGCAGGTAACTCCTGGTCTGCGTTATATCTTTCAGAGCACCTAGGGGCACCGAGCTCAGTGGCAGCTTTAGGTTTCACCTCACTCGTGGCGGGCCAACTCCTTGGCCGCGCAACCGCCGACCGATTCATCGATCGCTTTGGTCAACGTCGTGTCATCCGGACCGGTGGTGTCATCATCGCCATGGGCATGGGCACCGCTATAGCCATCCCTACGGTGCCACTGACGATCGCCGGGTTCGCTGCCGCCGGCTTGGGCGTGGCCGCGCTAATTCCGGCTGCCTACGACCGGGCGGATGCCATTCGTGGGTTGCGCCCTGGCGTTGGCCTCACGATTGTGTCGTGGTTGATGCGACTTGGGTTTCTGGCCACCCCACCCTTGGTCGGCGCGCTGTCCGATATGTTTTCACTGCGCTGGGCGCTGTTAGTCGTCCCGCTTGCTGGGGCGGTCACCGTGGTATTAGCTGGTGTGCTGCCCAATGAGAAAAGACACGTGATCGAAAAATAGCCCTAACGGAAAATGAACCGTTAGGGCTATTCGAAATGATGCCTCAGATCCACATTGCTGGATCGACGTACTCCGCGGGATCGACTGCGGGTTTGGCCTCTTCGGGCTTGCGACGCTGCCTGATCTGTGCCGGGATACCGGTGGCAATAGAGTCCGGTGGCGTATCCTTCACCAACACAGCGTTCGCACCGACAGCAGTCCGAGCTCCCACAACAACCGGGCCTAAAATCTTTGCTCCCGCTCCAACAACAACTTCGTCTTCGAGGGTTGGGTGGCGTTTGATCTTCTGGAGGGATTGACCGCCGAGGGTGACACCGTGGTAGAGCATGACGTCATCGCCGATCTCAGTGGTTTCACCAATCACCACGCCCATCCCGTGGTCGATAAAGAAGCGACGTCCAATATCTGCGCCCGGGTGGATTTCAATGCCGGTTAGAGCACGGTTGACTTGAGACAACAGCCTCGCTGGAGTCTTGAGCGGCTCCTTCTGCCACATCTTATGGGCGACACGGTGCATCCACACCGCGTGAAGACCGGTATACCCTGCAACGACCTCGAAGGTACTACGTGCGGCAGGGTCGCGATCCTTGGCGGCCTGAATATCCTCTCGGAGGCGGCTGAAGATTCCCAATGGTTCCCTTTCAAGACGGACTGGTGTTGTAAGACCCCAACACAGAAGCAATCCAAATTATTCTATGCTCTGGTCACTTGCGGGTTAAGGCTTAAAAGCTTCTGCCTTCGGTCTTGTAGAGCTAGGTGTCTGCGACCGAAGGCAGAAGCGCGAAGCGTTGGGCACTTAGCCGCGAATGTCTTCGTACAAGACGGTGGAAATGTAGCGCTCACCGAAGTCTGGGATCAC
>CALBOC010000098.1 GCA_937896705.1 uncultured Micrococcaceae bacterium
GCCATGGCACGATTCATCACCATCACCTTGGAACAGCGAGCGGTCAGCTGCCGAGTACAATTGCTCGACGACCAGGCACCAGCTACTGCGCAGGCCGTGTGGGATGCCCTGCCCGTGACCGGCGATGCAGTGCACGCGAAGTTTGCTCGCAATGAGGTCTATGCTCTGCTGCCACGCATTACGGCAGCGCCCCGACGAGAAAATCCGACCGTGACTCCGATTCCGGGTGATGTGTGCCTGTTCGATTTTGAGCCCTGGGAAATTAGCAATCCGGCATTTGGCTACGAACCAGGGTCCGCGGCCTACGCCGAGCAGGGCGCCACCGACCTGGCGTTGTTTTATGGCCGGAACAACTTGTTGATCAACGGGGACGTCGGTTGGGTTCCCGGCAATGTTTTTGGCGCCATCCTCGAGGGTTTCGAGCCGATGGCGGCGGCCTGTAATGATCTGTGGCGGCATGGCTTTGCGGGCGAACGACTCACCTTCGCCCGCGCTTGAGTTCTCAATCCAGCAGCCACTCCACAAAACGGGCAACAGCCAGTACCAGATCGTCGGAATGGCGCGGCCCGATGATTTGTAAGCCCACCGGCAATCCAGCCTGAGTGGTACCAACTGGAATGCTGATGGCCGGTTGCTGGGTGAGATTGAACGGGTAACTCAGGGTGGCCCATTGTGGCCAGCGTTCTAACCCACTGCCCACCGGTACCTCGTGGCCGGCTTCGAACGCAGGGATCGTCACCGTGGGGGTCAACAACACATTGTGACGCAGATGAAACGCCCCCATCGTGATCCCCAGTTGGGCTGCCACCTCGCGGGCTTGTAAATATTCCACCGCGGTGTGCCGTTCGCCCTGATCCCACAGCTGGCCCAGCCCAGGTTCTACGGTCTGTCTGGCCCCGGGCAGCGTGTTGAGCAGAGCAGCAGCCCCGCTGGACCACAGCACCTCGAACGCCTCCAGCGGATCGGTGAAGCCGGGGTCTTCTGCGGTGACCTTCAGCCCGGCCTCATCGACCCGTGCGACCACTGCCTCAACAATCTGGGCGACTTCAGGATCAACCGAGGCAAATCCCAGATCGCGAGAATAGGCGACGTGCAAGCCGGCCACCTCCCGGTTGAACTCACCGCGGTAGGTGCTCAGCGGGGGAGCCAGTGCGGTGGGATCCCGATAATCCGGTAACGACAGAATATCCATCAGCAGTGCGGCGTCTTCAACGCTGCGCGTCATCGGTCCAGCATGGGCTAGCGGACCAAACGGGCTGGCCGGAAACATCGGGACTCGACCGTGGGTGGGTTTAAACCCGACGATGCCACAAAACGCTGCCGGAATCCGGATACTTCCGCCCCCGTCGGTGCCAATTGCACACGGGCCCATACCTGCTGCCACAGCAGCCGCGGCCCCGCCAGAGGATCCCCCGGGAGTCAATTGGGGGTCGAGGGGATGACGGGTAACGCCGGTCAGTAGGCTGTCTGTTACGGCCTTCCAGGCGAGCTCGGGTGTGGTGGTTTTCCCCACCAACACCATTCCGTCGGAACGCAACCGTGCCACGGCCGGCGAGTCCACGTCCCATGCTTGCTCCGGGTCGACTGCCCGGGAGCCGCGCAGCGTAGGCCAGCCAGCGGTCAGGAAGACATCTTTAATAGAGATCGGCACACCATCGAGCAGCCCTTGAGGATACCCCGCATGCCAGCGAGCCTCAGCGGCCCTGGCCTGCTGCAGAGCGGCAGCAGGATCCACCAAACAATACGCACCCAGTTGCCCGTCGACTTGGTTGATGCGCTCCAACACCGCGGAGGTTGCCTCGACCGGGGACAGTTCGCGAGTCGCGTAGGCAGCAACCAATTGGGTGGCGGTCATCTCCGTAGGATTCATTGTCGCTCCCGCTCATGGATGCTCAGGGTGTCAGGCCTCTGGAACCGCAGTTGAACACAGCCACGTTATGTTGTCAACGTATAATCGGCGCTTGGTATTGTCAATCACTTTCCGACTTGAGACCATAGTGTGAAGGCCCCTTAGGGGTGATGCTGTCCTGTGACTAAAGGGAGGCTCGGAGGTGGACCTGACTGATATCGAATTCGACGGTCCACTGGCCCAGCGCGGCATTGGGATCATCGCCCCCTTCGACCTTGCCCTAGAACGAGAGCTGTGGCGGTGGGCGCCGCTGGATGTCAGCCTGCACTTGGCGCGAACCCCGTATGAAGATCTCTCCGTCAGTCTGGCCATGGCCGACCTTGTCTCGCGACCACAGGTTGTGCAAACGGCCACCCGAGATGTGCTCGCGGTCGACCCCGAAGTGGTGGCCTATTTATGCACTTCGGGCAGCTTCATTCACGGAGTAGCCGGCGAAGCAGCGTTGCGTCAGGCGATGCTTGATGCAGGCGCTCCCGCTGCGGTGACCACCTCCGGAGCCCTGGCCGAAGCGGTCCGGGAGCTTGAGCTCACCCGGATATCGGTCATCACCCCCTACGATGAGCCCCTCACCGAACGCCTGATTGCCTTCCTCAATGAACTCGGCGTGACCGTCACCAGCTCCGAATACTTGGGCCTAGGCGGCGGTATTTGGCGAGTCAATTATCGCACCGTGGTCGACCTCATTTTGAAAGCCGAGGACCCAAGTGCAGAAGCAGTCTTCGTATCCTGTACCAACCTGCCCACCTATGACATCATCGCCCCGCTAGAACGCCAGCTCGGCAAACCGGTACTCACCGCCAACCAGCTCACCGTGTGGGCTTGTTTAGGCCACCTGGGGCTGCCCATGGTGGGGCCAGGTCGCTGGCTTCGAGGAGTCTTCGAGGAGCAAAATAGCTATGACGCCCAATCCCATGACCTCTGATCCGACCGTTGGCATCATCTACCCGGATCACGCAGCGGAAGACGACTACCAGATAGCAGGCGACTGGTTGCAGATACACCTGCCCGTCGCGCACATCTACGGTACCGACCTGCATGCCGTGCCTGAGCTGATAGACCTGGGCCGTGCCGATCGACTCGCCGAAGCAGCCGCTCGCCTTGCCGCGCAGCACCCCGAAGCAGTGATGTGGGCCTGCACCTCGGCAAGTTTTGTCTACGGTCTGGATGGGGCCCGCCAACAGGCCGACCAGCTTGCTACAGCCGCCGGGGTGCCCGCGGCAAGTACCTCCCAAGCCTTTATTGCGGCACTCGAGACGCTGCAGATAAAGAAGGTGGCCATCGCCGCCAGCTATCCGCAAGAGGTTGCCACGTTATTTGTGGACTACCTGGCGGGGCACGACATTGAGACCACCGCGATGGTCAGCGCCGGGATTGACACGGCGGCAGCCGTTGCGGAGCTCACCCCAGCAGACGTGTTCGACCTCGCCGTGCGGCATAACGATCCGACCGCGGATGCATTACTCATTCCTGACACCGCGATGCGAACCGTCCAAGTGCTCTCCGAACTGGAAACTCGCGTGGGCAAACCGGTGCTGACCGCCAATCAAGTGACCATTTGGTACGGGTTGCAACTGGCCGGTGTGGTGCGAACGGATGCCCGGTTGGGCACCCTGTTTACCGTCTAAGGGACGGCTCAAAAAGCCTGGGCCGAAGGGTCCGCAAACCAGTAACGTGCACGCTCTGGCGCGTCGGATTTTCCGGGAAGTGATGCCTTGACACGCAGAAACCAGAAGTGTGAGCCTAGCCACAGAATCAACAACCCCATGAGCTACCCATTGAGGTGATGTGGTGCGAGCAATGGTGTACCGCGGCCCGTATAAGATCCGGGTCGAAGAGAAACAACTGCCCTCTATTGAACACCCCAACGACGCCATCATCAAAGTGACCAAAGCGGCGGTGTGCGGTTCCGACCTCCACCTCTATCACGGGATGATGCCAGATACCCGCGTCGGGATGACCTTTGGGCACGAATTCGTCGGTGTGGTCCACGAAGTTGGCGCCTCGGTGCGGTCACTCAAAGTCGGTGACCGCGTCATGGTTCCGGCCAATATTTCTTGCGGGTCCTGTTTCTATTGCGCTCGCGGACTGTACTCGAACTGCCACAACGTCAACGCCAACGCGACCGCCGCGGGTGCGCTATATGGTTATTCCCATACGGCCGGAGGCTACGATGGCGGCCAAGCCGAATACGTCCGGGTGCCCTTTGCTGACGTGGGACCCAGCATCATCCCCGAATGGTTAGACGATGAAGACGCGCTGATGATGACCGATGCGCTGGCCACCGGCTACTTTGGCGCCCAACTAGGCGAAATCACCGAAGGCGATACCGTGGTGGTCTTCGGCGCCGGACCGGTCGGGCTCTTTGCGGCAAAATCCGCCTGGTTTATGGGAGCCGGGCGGGTGATCGTGATTGATCACCTGAACTATCGGCTCGAAAAAGCCCGCACCTTCGCGCATGCCGAAACCTATAACTTCGTTGAGATCGATGACATCGTGGTGCACCTGAAGCGCGCCACGGATTATTTTGGTGCCGATGTCGCCATCGATGCCGTTGGGGCAGAAGCCGACGGCAACTTACTCCAGCATGTGGCCGCTGCCAAGCTGAAACTACAGGGTGGCTCGCCGGTCGCGTTGAACTGGGCGATCGACTCGGTCCGCAAAGGTGGCGTCATCTCGGTGATGGGCGCCTACGGCCCGATCTACAGCGCCATTAAATTCGGAGACGCGATGAATAAGGGCCTGACACTGCGGATGAATCAGGCACCGATGAAGCGCCAATGGCCCCGGTTGTTAGAGCACATCAAGGCTGGGTATCTCAAACCCAATGAGATCGTCACGCACCGTTTCCCGCTGGAGGACATCGCCGAGGCCTATCACGTCTTCTCCGCGAAACTCGACGGTTGTATTAAACCGGTCATCTTGGTTGGCGATCAGTGACAGTAGGAGTAGAGCATGCCGTATACCCCACATAAACCCCAACCCCCTGAGACCCCCGAGCAGTTGCGCGCCCGCATCCCCGGCTGGGGTGTCGATCTGGACCCCAAAGATCGACCATCGGTGCCACGCGAGCGGTTCGACCCGGATGCCACGGGAGCGCACTGGGAATTCCCCGAACGACAGCCCGAGACCGTTCCGCGTGAACGCTCGGTTGAACACCAATTCCTCACCCCGGTCTTTGGCACCTCAGCGCCACTGAAATGGTGCTCGGGACGGATCCGCCGAATGGCCTATCGTCTCGGGGAGGATCGCGCTGCTCGCTGGCTCATCTTGCTTGGCGCCGACCGAGTCGACGCGTGGGAAAATCACCTGGCCTCGTTTATGACCCTGCGCCCGGACAACCCGGTGACCCAGACCGGTGTGATCAGCGAGTTCAGCCATCATGGAGTTTCCTCGAGGGCCGGCCAGCAGCGTGCTGATGTGCGCCACCACTGGATGGACCCGATCATCGTCGCGGGCCCCTGGGTAGTGGGCGCGGGAGCTGCCGTGGCGCTGGGTCTCAAAGCTGCTGCGCGCTTCCGGGATCGATGAGAGATCGGGACAGGAGGCGGCATCCAACGTTGCGCTTTATCGGCGCGTTGCTGCAAAACGTGAGGAAAACGGGCTGAGCGTTCCCGGCAGGTTCTCCAAGTCCAACGGTTCTGAGACGTTTTTGGTGGAGTTGGCCGGCGTGAACTCGTGATGCTGCAGCAGTTCGCCCAGCACCGCAGAAGCCGTGAGTAATACGACGTTGCGTCCCGGGCAGAAGCCCGGGCCTCCACTAAAGGGCACCAGTGGCCAGTCTGAGTCGTCTCGGTTTTCCAGCCACAACTGCGGACTAAATCGATGCGCTTCGGAAAGCGTCTCGTCGTCTCGGTGGAAGAATGGCGCAAAAATGACGATTGAGGTGCCTTCCTGCAATGTGCCGTTCTGCCAGGTTGTCGGTTGGCGGGTTTCGCGCAGGATCAACGGGGTGGTGGGCCACAGTCGTAACGATTCCAACATGACGGCACGTAACTGCGGCATGTCCGGGAAACGCTCTTGAGTTTCAGCACGCGCCGCTGCGGTGGCTTCTGGAGCTACCGACAGTAAACTCAAGGCGCGAAATGCTGCCCACGAGCCAGCATCGAAGGCGAACATCCACTGTGGAATTTGTTGTTCGGGCACGGTCTTATCGGTGCTGGCCGTCTGGGCCGCCATCGCAGCCAGGCTGCCGGGTTCGGCGCGGTCTAAGTAGCCCCTGAGGGTGGTGAGGAAGCGTTCGCGCTGCGTGCGGTTTTTGGGCACAAGATACGAAACATTGCCTCGCGCCCGCAGTGCATTGAGGTCAGTGGTGACTTGTTCATCATCACGGGCCGAATCACCTAGGGTAATGCGTCGGACGATACGCCACCACATCCGGCTGAATGCTTCCCACTCTAAGATTTGGGTGAAGTCAAGATGTCCGCGCAGGGCATCAACCTCTTCCCGGATTGCTCGCGTCATGGCATCGGCGTGCGAGTGCACCGTCTTGCCGGCCTCGAGTGCCTCTTCATTGAATGGGCGGCGAGCCTGGCGTTGCTCGGGGTTGGAGACCAGCACGCCGGATGGTTGGAAGTGATTCAGCGCGCCGCGTTTTTCCATACTTGCCGGACTGAACGGTTCAGGAGTGTTATTTAGGACCCGATGTACATCATCGGGATCTAACAGCAGGGCGATGCGCCGGCCCGGAAACAGCTGGAGTTGGACAGGGCCCGGACCATATTTGGCGCGCAGCTTTTTGAGTTCATCGACACCGGCGGTGTCCAGGTCGAGGCGTTCAGCCAGATCAACGGCCTTGGGTCGACGAATAATCGGGCCTTTGATGACCGGCGAAGCGAGCACACGGGTGAGGACGCGGGCGTGTTCGGTTGGGGTGAGTTGGGGGACAGGATCATTGGAATGCTGGTGTGATGTGTCTCTCATATTTCCACGCTAGTGGTCCGGTGAGTTGGGGCGAAAGGGCTCACATCCGGGCTTGCGTTCGCCTTCGACTGAGGGACTTCGACTAGGCACCGGGCGGTGGTGCAAGTAGGCTGGCCGCATGGCTACAGTAGATTTAACTCAAGAAACATTTCAAGAAACCATTGAAGGTAACGACATTGTGCTCGTTGACTGGTGGGCTGACTGGTGTGGACCCTGCAAGATGTTTGCGCCGGTGTACGACGAAGTCTCCCAGAAACACGATGACATCGTCTTCGGCAAGATCGATACCGAGGATCAGCAGCAGCTGGCCGCCGCTGCCGGGATCTCTTCGATCCCGACCCTGATGGCGTTCCGCGAGAACGTGCTGGTCTTCTCCCAGCCGGGCGCGATTAACGCCCAGCAGCTGGACCACCTGATCGACCAGGTCCGCGATCTAGACATGTCCGAGGTCCACAAGCAGGTTGAGGAAGCTCGGGAGAAAGCCGAGCAGAACAACAACTAACGATCCCGAAAATCGGTCGCCGCCATGCGGGGACCGAAACGCGAAAAGCGGATCCCCGAGGCATAAATTAGCCTGACAATCCGGTGTCGATGACCGACCCAGGGCTCCAGAAGCTCCATCATCCCGTCATCATCGGTACGACGACCAGTCAGTGCTTCGCCGACGTGATGTGCGACGTGGAAATCTCCCACGGACACATAATCGGCAGCTCCGTGGGTCCGCTGTAGTGTTTCTGCCACCGTCCACGGACCAATCCCGGGCAATGAGTTCAACCCCGTGCTGATTTGGTCCAGTGGTTGGTGCGCCAACCGGTGTAATGCCGAAGCCCTTGACGCCACGGTTTTTAAGGTCCGAGCCATAAAAGGCTGGACCCATCCGGCATGCCACTGCCACGATGCAAGGCCGAGCACCGTTTGCGGTTTCGGAGCCGTTTTCGAGACAGGCTCACCACCGGGGGAAGGATCCCCATAGGTATTGGCCAACCACCCCCAGGTCGCACGGGCTTGCTGCTGGGTGACTTTCTGCTCCAACACCACCGTTAGCAGCTCGTCGACGAGCTGGCCGGTGGCCATGAAACGCATCCCGGGGTTTCTCCGGCGGGCTTCTACAACTCGTTCTGGCAGCAGATGCGCGGTCTGGGCCAATAGCTCATCAAACTCGGCCCAACCATCCAGTGATTGTTCATCAACGCCCAACAGCACCGGCATGCGCTGTACGACGTATTCAATAGCGGATGTATCGCCGTCCGCCCATACGTGATAGCGGATTTCACTGGGTTGGACCGAAGAACCCGGATGCACGATCGCGATGGTGACCGGACCGGTTGTCACCGGGTGAAACGATAACCAACTGACACCGTTGTGAGTCGCCGCTGTCGGATCGGCTTTGCCGCGAACCAGCGGCGCTATGTTTGCTGCCACGTCAACGGCTACGCCGGGGTGCAGCACATCCGAGTAGTCCGGCTGCTGGGTAAAGTTCATGGCGATTTATAACCTCCCTCATCGCCGTGGTGACCCTGAACCAGGTACCGTGGTCCATATGAGCCAAAATCAGCCTACGTCAGTCACGCCCAAGTACGCCGAAACCATCCTTGACCTCATTGGTAACACGCCGTTGGTTAAACTCAACTCCATCGGAGCTGATCTGAAGCCAACGATCCTGGTCAAATGCGAGTTTTTGAATCCAGGTGGATCCATTAAAGACCGCATTGCGCTGAAGATGATTGAGCGGGCAGAAGCTGAAGGCAAACTCTCCGAGGGCGGAACCGTGGTGGAACCCACCTCCGGTAACACCGGGGTCGGCCTGGCCATGGTGGCTCAGCAAAAAGGGTACCGTTCGGTCTTTATCACCCCGAGCAAGGTAGCGCAGGAAAAGCGCGACGTGCTGAAAGCCTACGGCGCCGATGTGGTGGTCTCCGAGACCGCCGTGCCGCCGGAATCGGAAAACTCCTATTACGGGATCACCAACCGGTTAGAAGAAGCCATCGACGGCGCCTACCAACCCAACCAGTTCTTCAACTCGGCCGCACCAGAGTCGCACTATGAAACCACCGGCCCCGAAATCTGGGAAGATACCGCCGGACAAGTCACCCACGTGGTCATCGGCGCGGGTACCGGGGGCACGATGACCGGTACCGGACGCTACCTACACGAGGTCTCGGCCGACCGCGAGTCCGGGCCAGTAAAAGTTGTCGTCGCTGACCCCTCCGGATCGGTCTATTCCGGCGGTAACGGGCGACCCTACTTTGTTGAAGGCGTGGGCGAGGACATGTGGCCCGGCAACTATGACCCGGAAGTCCCAGACTCGATCCACGAAATTACCGATGCCGAGGCCTTCCACTACACCCGCCGTCTTGCTGCCGAGGAAGGGATCCTGGCCGGTGGCTCGTCCGGGATGGCGCTGGCAGCCGCACTCAAAGAAGCCAAAGACCTCACCGAAGACGATGTGATGGTCGTTATCCTGCCTGATTCGGGACGCGGTTACCTGGGCAAAATCTTTTCCGAAACCTGGATGGAACAACACGGTTTCGACACCAACGCTCCAGCACCGGTGGCACCCCAGCGCATTGGCACCGCCTATCTGGATGGCACCGACCCCGCCGCACCGGAAGCTGACACTGACCCTGTCGACGTGCCAGGGCTCGCAGTACAGGTCGGTGACCTACTGGACGCCAAAGCTCAGTGGTTGCCCGGCTCGCTGCCCGAAGTTGTGGTCGCGGTACTCGATGCGCCCGTTTCGGATGCGATCTCGACCATGAACCGCTACGGCATTGATGCGTTACCGGTCGTGGGGGGCATTCAAGACGCCTACCGAATCGGCGAGGTCCGCGGTGCTGTAACAGTGCGTGGTCTCATGGACCAGTTGGCAAGCGGCGCGATCACCGCTGACAGTAGCCTTGCCGAAATCGCATTGACCGAACTGCCCAAGGTCGGCTATATGACCTCGGTGGCCGAGACCAAAAACGTACTGGAAACCGCACCCGCAGCGCTGGTTACCCGCGATGGCAATATCGCCGGGATCATTTCAGCGCACGACATCTTGATGCACCTGATTGCCAAATAACTTCTCCAGGAGACACCCCTATGACGTTCATTGATAAGCACAGCTCCGGTTTTAACACCCGTGCTATTCACGCCGGTCAAGAGCTCGACCCCGTTTACGGTGCGGTCGTGCCACCAATCCACCTGTCGTCGACCTATGCGCCAGAAGCCATCGGCAAACTGCGCAAGGGCTACGACTACGGCCGCGGCACTAACCCCACCCGTGACGCCCTCCAAACCCAAATCGCCCAGTTGGAAACCGGCAACGCCGACACCGGTTTTGCCTACACCTTCTCCTCCGGGCTGGCGGGTGAAACCGCCTTGCTCATGGCAGCGTGTGTACCCGGTGACCGCGTGGTGGTCGGCAACGACGTGTACGGCGGTACGTACCGACTGCTGGATAAAGTTTTGGGCCCGTGGCAGTTAGAACACCAGGTAGTCGACATGTCGGACCTGGATCAGGTCCGGGAGGCACTTTCGACTGGCAAGACCCGGGTGTTATGGGTGGAAACCCCGACCAACCCGATGATGAAAGTCGCTGACATCGCCGCCCTGGCCGAACTCGCCAAAGAGTTTGATACCTTGCTGGTGGTCGACAACACCTTCGCCACCCCGTATCTGCAGCTGCCGCTGAAACTTGGTGCCGATGTCGTGGTGCACTCGACCACTAAATACATGGGTGGCCACTCCGATACCATCGGTGGGGCAGTGGTAACCGAAAACGAAGAACTGGCCAATGCGATCAACTTTCAACAATTTGCAGCCGGTGCATCGAACTCGCCACTTGATTCCTACCTGGTCACACGCGGCCTGAAAACTCTGGGGGTCCGCATGGACCGCCACGTCGCAAACGCCGAAGCGATTGTCGAATGGCTGGTCGAACAACCGGGAGTAGAAAAAGTCCACTACCCGGGCCTGGAAGATCACCCCGGCCATGAAATCGCCAAGAAGCAGATGTCCGGTTTCGGCGGGATGATATCCGTCCAATTTAAAGCTGGCGTGGAAGCCACCCGGAAGGTCGCTGAATCAACACACGTCTTCCGACTGGCCGAATCCCTGGGCGGCGTCGAGTCCTTGTTGAATTATCCAACCGCTATGACGCACGCCTCAGTTGAAGGAACAGAGCTGGCGGTTCCAGGGAATTTGATCAGGTTATCTGTCGGTATTGAAGACATTGATGATCTCATTGGTGACCTCGACCAGGCGTTGAAGGGCCTATAACGCTCACCTCGATTATCGAAAAAGCCGGATTTGGCCTAGACTAGAAGAGTTCAGCCAGATCCGGCTTCTTCCTTTAACTTAGACTCCAGTCATTGGGACTGTTGAGTGGTACGTAGCGTGCATTGCAAGGAATACATCCGGATCCTTACATCACCTTACGAAATCTAGGAACTCTTTTTGACCGAATCTTCGCTGCCCGAAACCGAAACAACTTTTGCCTCGCTCAACCTTGCCGACCCTGTAACCAAGGCGCTTGAAGGATTGGGCTATGAGAAACCCTCCCCAATCCAGGCTCAAACGATCCCGCTGCTGCTCGAAGGCCGCGACGTCGTGGGTCTTGCACAAACCGGTACGGGTAAAACCGCTGCGTTCGCGCTGCCTGTGCTCTCCAACCTGGCCCACGCCGACAAAAACCACAAGAGCCCACAGGTGCTGGTACTGGCTCCAACCCGTGAGTTGGCCTTACAAGTTGCGGAAGCCTTCAACTCCTATGCCGAACACGTCCCATCTGTGAGTGTTCTTCCGGTCTACGGCGGTTCGTCCTACGGGCCACAGCTGGCCGGTTTACGTCGCGGTGCCACCATCGTGGTCGGTACTCCCGGTCGGGTCATTGACCACCTGGAACGCGGATCCCTGGATCTTTCCGACCTGAAATATCTTGTGTTGGATGAAGCCGACGAAATGCTGCGTATGGGCTTCGCTGAAGACGTCGATCGTATTTTGTCCTCAGCACCAAAAGAAAAACAGACCGCACTGTTCTCGGCAACCATGCCGCGGGCCATCCAGCGCATCACCGGTGACTACCTCAACGACCCAGTACAGGTCCAGGTCGAAGGGCAATCCAAACCCGCCCAGAACATTCGCCAACGGTACCTACAGGTCGCTCAGCCCTGGAAGCTCGAAGCGATGACTCGCTTGCTAGAAACCGAAGATACCGACGGCATCATCGCGTTTGTGCGCACCCGCAACATGACCGAGGAACTCACCACGAAATTGGTAGCTCGCGGTTTTGCCGCCGCCGCAATTTCCGGTGATATCCCCCAGAACATTCGTGAAAAGACCGTAGAAGACCTGCGTGCAGGACGAATCGACATCCTGGTTGCGACTGACGTTGCTGCCCGTGGACTCGATGTCGAACGCATCAGCCACGTTGTGAACTACGATATTCCACACGACACTTCCTCATACGTCCACCGTATTGGTCGTACCGGCCGCGCCGGACGCCAGGGTGACGCTATCTTGCTGATGACCCCGCGCGAACGCTACTTGCTGCGCTCCATCGAAAAAGCCACCAAGCAGTCCGTAGAAGAAATGCAGCTACCCTCCCTTGAGGAAGTCAACGCTTCTCGTCGGGCCGCCTTCGCCGAGAACATTACGCAGACTATTTCCGCTCACGATGACAACGCGGAACTGTCGACCTACCGTGATCTCGTCACCGACTACATAGCCGAGCACGACATCTCAGCTGTTGACGTTGCAGCAGCACTTGCGCTGATGGTACAAGATGGTCGACCACTTGAAGCAGCCGAGCCGAATCTTCCGCCGATGAACCAGCGTGGCCAACGCAAAGATCAGCAGGGTGGCGAACGCTCGAGCCGTCCGAAGCGCGCGACCAAAGAAGGCCACGCAACCTACTGGGTCGCAGTGGGTCACAAGGACCGCGTTGGACCCGGCAATATTGTTGGCGCGATTGCCAATGAAGCCAATTTGGATATCTCCGAAATCGGTGAGATCACCATTCGTCCGACCTTCTCGCTGGTGGAGCTGCCAGAGCAGCTGTCACATAAGCAGCAAGAAGCACTCAAAAACGCTGTTGTTGGTGGCAGGAAGTTGAATCTTCGCTTAGATCGCGGAGCCCCGAAAAGCTTCGGTTCTCGTGGCACGCACGGCGGCGACTTCGACCCCGCCCAGCGCGGCCAGAAGAAAAAGCAACGTTGGTCAAAAGCTAAAAAACGGTCTACGTACGAGGGTTAAAAACTCACACAGTGACGTTGCCCATAAACGAGCTTATTGATTTTGCCTTTTGATCATTTGTTGGTAAAGTCTAATCTCGTTGCCCCGATAGCTCAGGGGTAGAGCGCCATCTTGGTAAGATGGAGGTC
>CALBOC010000099.1 GCA_937896705.1 uncultured Micrococcaceae bacterium
GCCGAGTTTTTTGAGAACCGAAATTAGAGGAGGCCTCGACGCTGTGCTCCAAGCACGGCGTCTTTTGCGCTGGAGACCCCAAGTTTTCGATAAATCGCTTTTAAGTGAGTCTTCAACGTATTGACCGAGATGTACATTTTTTCTGCCATATGCGCTCGAGGATGCCCTTTAGCGAGATGCTCAATGATCTCGACCTCGCGTTCCGTAAGTGCTAAACCGGGCTTCGGCAAACCGTTGAGGAACACGGAGGGTGCATTGTTATCGCGCGGCCAGCTCGGAACCTTCTTGGCGGCTAGCTCTCGAGTTTCTGGGCTAAACAACTGGACTTCTAACGGACCAAGCCCCCGGGGGATCTCGGCGGCACGTTTCAGCGTAGCTATGCAGTCCTCATCTTCGTCGGCTTGGTACTGGGCCGCAGCAAGAATGGCGAGTCGGCGGACCTCCATCAAACGAAAGCCTCGAGTCCCCGCACGAAGACGCGATACCTCCTGGATCGCCTGCTGGGTTCGGCCGGCATACACATGAGCGGCAGCTTGGAAGAGCTTGGTGTACGACAGCTGCGGATCGGCACGGTCGATGAAAGATTGAGCTTCCACACCCCGGCCATTCTTCAATGCTAACGCCGCGCACTTCAGCGGGATGATACTGCCCGCAAACCCGTCACCGTCCTGCCGCGGAAAGGGCATCGAGTCGAACATTTGCATTTGGTGTTCGAGTTCGTCTTGGTGTCCACCGGCTTCAAGTACCCGGTGCACGGCCAGGATATAGAAGGGCCACATCTCACCGATGTCGTGCAGGTTGATGGCTTCAAGCTTCTCGAGGGCTTCATCATAATCATCCGTGCTGACCAGGACTTCCGCGAAATCTCGGTGGGCGTCGACGTGATCCTCCGCCCAGCTTGACGTGCGGGTGATTTTATCTGCCCGGAGGATTAGGGATCGCGCTGTGGTGCGGTTGCCGAAACACGCGTGGATTAAGGCCGATTTTGCCAGCGCATCTCGTGTCAAGAACCCGAATTTCGGGACCTGAACGTGTAGTTGAGCACGCGTAAAATTTGTTAGTGCTCGAGTGAACTGCCCGGCGAGCATGGCGGTGATGCCCATCTGCACTGTAGCGTGCAAGACCCAACTGTCGTGCGAATCTACCAGCGGCTGCATCTGGCCGAGTTGGTGTTCAAATAGGTCGCACTGCTCCAACGCATCGTGGGTGCGGCCCTGCAAGCGGGCGCTGCCCATGCGGAGCATGGTCAGAATGTATACTTCTCGCGGATCATCAAAGTTAAAGGTCGACAAGAACTCTGGGGTATCAAACCCGCCAGCAGAGTTTT
Source organism: uncultured Micrococcaceae bacterium (assembly GCA_937896705.1). GTDB lineage: Bacteria > Actinomycetota > Actinomycetes > Actinomycetales > Micrococcaceae > Yaniella. The sequence goes on from CALBOC010000099.1 coordinate 1,328, forward strand.
CGCGAAAGAAGCCACGAACGACCTGTAACAACCTGCTATCGGCAGAAACATGGTGAAGTAGCAATTGCATGATTTCTGCACTGCGGGAGGGTGACAGCCCGAACCACGTGGCGGCAGTGTCACTTTCGATGAGTCTGACGACGTGATCGAAGTCCGCCCTTTCCAGGCCAGCTTCAATCTCTTTAACGTGCACGGCCAGGTCATCGTGGTGTGAGGCGCTCTCGTAGTCTGTGGTAGTGCGTTCAGACATCGCTTCGCTCTCTGGAGATTTACCTGACGTTAACTTTTGTTTGAAGTTTATACTACGTGGTAACCGCCAGCTTTGAGGGGGTGTGTCGAGAAGAGGGCCTGGACCGTCATTGGCCGTCGTTTGAGGACGCCGGCGCTAGTGCTAAGCCTGCCCGAGGAGTATGCCACTGTGTGTGGTCGTCTTGCACCGCACGGGATTTGCTTATCCTTCGGACGACCTTTAGGATTATCTTTCTAGCTTCGAAACTTATCGAAAGACTTCGAAACATTGCGCCCCCATCGTCTAGTGGCCTAGGACACCGCCCTTTCACGGCGGCGGCACGGGTTCGAATCCCGTTGGGGGTACAAGTCAGTAAACTGGCTATGAGAAATGTGCTGCATTTCTTTTGGCCCTGTAGCGCAGTTGGTTAGCGCGCCGCCCTGTCACGGCGGAGGTCGCGGGTTCAAGTCCCGTCAGGGTCGCAATCTACGTGGCGTCATATCTGGCGTCACAGTACGCCGCGACGTTCGCCTTCGAAGATGGCATCCGCTGCCGAGGACACATCCAGTTTCCGGTACAGTGATCGCAATTGCGACTTAACCGTACTGACGCTGATGAACAGTTTCTCTGCTATCTCAGCCCGCGTGTGGCCTTGAGACAACAGCTTGAGCATCTCAATTTCGCGACCCGTCAAAGTTTTACCGGGTTTTGGCAGCTCCGGTAGGAATATTGCGTTGCCAACGGCAGTCTTAGGCCAGGTTTCAACGTATTCTTGACCGAGCATTCGCATTTCGGTACTGAAAATCACCAGCTCATGAGGGCTCAGGCCTCGGGGAAGCCCCGCCACCCAGCGAAGCGTCTGGACACTGGCATCCAGATCACCGGCGATGTACTGAGCGGAGGCCAACACCGAGAGTCGACGGATTTCCATCAACCGGAATCCGCGAGTTTCTTTTCGCAGTGCTAGGGCTTGGTCCATAGCCTGTTGGGTTCGCCCAACATACAGGTCGGCAGCGCTTTGTGTGAGCTTGGTGTAGGTTAGGCGGGGGTCGGCCCTTTCGAGGAATCTCAACGCCTCAGCTCCGCGGCCCGATTGCAATGCTGCCATCGCTCGCTTCAGGGGGAGCACACTGCCGGTAAAACCTTCTCCGTCCACGCGGGGGAAGGGGAGCGAATCTAGCATTTCGAGCTGGTGCTCTAATTCATCATGGTGCCCTGCGGCTTCAAGGACTCGATGTAACGCAACAATATAGAAGGGCCACATCTCTCCGATATCTTGCAGGCTGATGGCTTCAAGCCGTTCAAGGGCCTCTTCGACGTCGCCGGCGTAGGTGAGGATTCGCACGAACTCTTCATGGGCATCAATTTGAGCTTCACACCAACTTGAGGTGCGTTGGGCGCGCCCGGTGCGTTTCATCAGCCCATCGGCCGTCGTGGCGTTGCCGAAGCAGGCGTGGATCAGGGCTGATTTGACGATCGCTTCGCGTTCTAAAAAGCCAAAGCGGGAACTCGGTGGCAGCACCTGTGCACGCATGAATGAAGCCAACGCTTTGGTGAAATCTCCGGCAAGCATTGCGGTGTTGCCTATTTGCACCGCAGCGTGCTGTAACCAGTGGGACTGCGGGGGGAGTTTGTCCCGAAGTTCAGCCAGGTTCGCTTCGGCGGTGTCAACCTGTTCGCTTGCTTCAGTGGTACGGCCATGGAACCGGTAGTCGACCATGCGAAACATCGCCAAGGACAGCATTTGACCGGGGTCCTCAGCATCAAGAGCTTCCAGTAACGGCTCTGTGTTGCTCAGATCCGCGTTAGAAGCAGTCATGATCCTGTGAGTCACGACCAAGAGCGGCGGCGGTCGTTCCATGTTCCGAACAATGAGGCCGAGGATCTCAGAGGTACGATGTTTTGGGAAGCCAAACCAAGTGGCGGCTAAGTTTTGTTCTATCAAGTTCGCGGCTTCGTGGTAGTCACGGCGTGCCAAGGCGCGTTCGATAGCTTCGACAAGAAGTGCTAGCTCGTCTTTATCCGCCGACGCCTTACTGTTGAGTCGCGGCGCGTTTTGTCCGTCCATAAACTACCCAGTTGCCTCTATTATGTGTGATGAAAGTCACGCTACTCCATAGTAACTATCTTAAGCCCTGCCGACCAGTAGCTGTTTCAAATCTGTAGTGATTGACTGATAGCTTAAGTGATATGCGGGCTTCCGGGCCAGAGCGGGGTCCTCGGCTATTCTGGGGCAATGACCCAATCACAGCAAATGGACGCTCACGAAATGTCGAGACACCGTCGCCGTCCATTAGAAGACACCCCACATGCCCGGGCGTATATTGACATGTTGGCAGAGGTGTCGGCCTTTCACGATGCCTTGGCACAAGCTAATCCAACGCCCGAACAGATCGAGCAGCTAAGCAATTCCGTCTCGCAATTGCGGACAATGTTGGAAGGTCAGGCCGTTGCCGAACACGAGCGGTGGTACGGGCGCGGTCAGCTAAACGGTCTACGGACTCAGGTGTTAATGCCGCCCTTGACTATCGAGGCAGTGGACGACTATGAGCTTCGGGCTCATACGGTGGCCGGCGAATACTTCACCGGGATGAATCAAGCGTTACACGGCGGGGTAGTTTCGGTGCTGTTTGACACGGCCATGGGCCGACTCGCGATGGGTACGACGATGCGCGTGTGCCGGACCGCCTACTTGACCACGCAATACCGCAGCATCGCTCCGATCGGCGAACGCCTAGACTTGCGTGCCAGTTTGGACTCGGCCGAGGGTCGAAAGCGGTTCATTTCCGCGCAGTTGTGGCACGGAGATACGCTGTGTGCCGAAGCCGATGCGCTGTTCGTCGAGTTACGGGAGGGTGCTCAGTGATGCATTCATCACAGGCATTACTCTACTAGTGGATGAAATGGTCACGTTGTCTGGCGGTTGGGGTACATTAGGCGTCACTTCAGGCGTTTTTTGAAGCGACGAGTAACCAACGGAAGAGAACCACATGGCCCGCACCCAGCAGACCATATTGACCAAGCACCTTGACCGGATCGAAAACGACCTCTCCGAAGACGAACTGGCTGAGATATCTCGCCGGGTCAATGCGTTAGAAGTTTCCGAGATTATTCGGCTGCTAGGGCGGCTCAACCGGCGACGGCGGGCTATTGTCTACCGGTTATTAGAAAAGCAGGTGGCGCTCGAAGTTTTTGAGGCGATGCGCCCGGCAGCACAAAGCGATTTACTCCAAGCCCTGCAGGACCAGGAAACCGCCGAGATCTTTGTCGGACTGGATCCCGAGGATAGGGTTTGGTTGCTCGATGAGCTTCCCGCCACGGTGGCCTCGAAGCTCATGCAGGGGCTCGATATTGCAGAACGTGACCAGACGGCCGCGCTGATGGGCTACCCCTCCGACGCGGTAGGTCGACGCATGAGCCCCCGGTTTATCCGGTTGCACCCTTGGCTCACCGTCGATGAGGCGATGCAACGCGTGCGGGAACACATCAATGATGCCGAGACGATCTATTACTTACCCGTGGTTGATGAGGGTCGCCGCGTGCTGGGCGAAGTCGGCCTGCGCGCCCTGATGAACAGCGACCCCTCCGCGACCATCGAGCAACTCGTGCGTCCGACTCACACGGAAGAAGTCACCGAAAGCGCGGAAGAAGTCGCCCGACGGGCCGGTAAACGTGGCACGTTCGCGCTGTCGGTGGTGGATCACGAAAACCGGCTGGTCGGGATCTTCACGCTGGATGAAGCGGCCCGAATACTGGAATACGAAGAAAGCCAAGACGTCTCGCGTCAGGGCGGTGTTGAACCGATCCGTCGTCCCTACCTGTCGACGCCGATCCTCCGGCTGGTCCGCAGCCGCATCACTTGGTTACTGGTCTTAGCCATTGGTGCCACGCTGACCGTGCAGGTACTAGAAATATTTGAGGATGCGCTTGCTCAGGTCACGGTCCTGGCACTGTTTGTGCCGCTTCTGATTGGGACCGGCGGGAATACCGGCAACCAAGCGGCCACCACCGTGACCCGAGCCATTGCCCTGGATAACCTTCAGCCTCGCGATATGTTGCGAGTGCTCGCCAGAGAGGTGCGAACCGGCTTTTTATTGGGTCTGATCTTAGGCTGCTTGGGTTTTGTCATCACCGGGTTCTTTTATGAGCCGGAAATCGGCCTGATTATTGGCTTGACCCTGCTAACGGTCTGTACCATGGCCGCCAGCGTCGGGGGCGTTATGCCGCTGATTGCTAAAGCCATCAAGGTCGATCCAGCGGTCTTTTCCAACCCCTTCATCACGACGTTCGTGGATGCCACCGGTCTGATCCTGTACTTTTTCATCGCGCAGGCGGTCATCCCGGAACTCTAACGGCCACGCTGTTAAGGCAGTGGGGCCTCCACCCGGATTCCAGGTGGAGGCCCCATTATGGTGCAAGGCGTTATTCGGTAAATAGTGCAGCGGCTTTGATGGCCGTGTCGACGAGGCCGTAACCGAGGCCCATAATGACCACCAGCGCCAAGATGACCGCGATGGTGCGGTAGGTGCCGCTGACTTCATCGGTGGCTGCTTCGGTAAACTGCGGTGAGGTACTCATAATTGACTACTCCTCCTAAGGTTTGATGCCGTATTCAATGGTATGTTTCTCAGCGACCGGGCGCATCAGAATGTTGGAAATCAGCCCAACTGCCAACAGTCCGACCATGATGTACATGGATACGGTGTACAGATCCGGACCTTCGAGGCCCGCGGCAGCCTGCGACTCGACCACGGTGTTGACGATCAGCGGACCGGCGATCCCGGCGGCTGCCCATGCGGTGAGTAGTCGACCGTGAATTGCGCCAACCTGATAGTAGCCGAACATGTCACGCAGGTAGGCCGGAATGGTCGAGAAGCCGCCGCCGTAGAAGGACAGAATAAAGACCGCTGCGATAATAAACAGGACGAGCGAGCTGTTACCTAAAAACGCGATGAGCAGATACAGCACTATGCCGACGCCCAGATAAATCATATACATGGGCTTACGTCCGATGTAGTCCGAAGTGGTGGACCACACGAACCGGCCTGCCATATTGGCCAATGACAGGATGCCGACGAAGCCGGCAGCGGCTGCGGCAGTCACGGCCGGGAAGTAGTCCTGAATCATCGGCGCAGCGTTTTCCAAGATACCAATTCCGGCCGTGACATTGGTGAACAACATAAGCCACAAGAACCAGAACTGCGGGGTCTTCAGCGCCTGGTTGGCCGAGACGTTCAATTGCGTCTGCATTGAGTTGGATTCGACGGCTGTTGGATCATAGCCCTCTGGTACCCAGTCCGGGTGGGGCACGCGAATGACGTAGGCGCCGGCCGCGATGATCACCGCGTAGCTAATGGCCAGGGTGATGAAGGTCGGCACCAGACCTGCGGCAAGATTTTCGGTTTCGGTGCCGCCACCAAACAGTGCCATCAGGGAGTTCGACAGCGGGCTGGCAATGAGCGCGCCACCTCCGAAGCCCATGATGGCCAGCCCGGTGGCCAGACCTGGACGGTCGGGGAACCATTTCATCAAGGTTGAGACCGGCGAAATGTAGCCAATCCCCAGCCCAATCCCACCGATGAAACCGTAGCCGAAGTACACTAGCCACAGTTGTCCGGTGGCGATGCCGAATGCGGCGACAAAGAAGCCCAGGACCCAGGCGGTTCCTGCGACCACCATCGATTTGCGCGGACCGGCTTTTTCTACCCAGGTGCCCCCGAATGCTGCCGAGAGGCCAAGCATCGCGATGGCGACCGAGAAAATCCAGCCGACAGATACCTCACCCACGTCAAAGCGAGACATCAACGGAATTTTAAATACACTAAATGCATACACCTGGCCGATGCACAGGTGGATTGCCAGCGCCGCGGCGGGGATGAGCCACCGGTTAAAGGTCTTCGGCGCGACAATCGCTGATTTATTCAAAACGCTAGCCATCGCGTCCTCTCATCACACGTGGTCGAAATGTCAGTTTGAACCGTCAATCAAGGCGATCCTATTGACACGGTTTTGGCCTGTCAACGCTCACTCGCTGGGTTTCCGGGAGGTTTTGCGCAGCGAGGTGGAGAGTTTGGTCCTGTCTCCGCCTCTCGCGGAGTTGCCTTGCATCTTAGACAAGCCCCGGCCGCCAGGACTCGGATGTGTGATCTCTAAACGGTGATGCGGTTGAGTGGGCTAAATAGACTTCGAACGCTACAGTGCCTTTAGTCGTGGGCTTCTGCGGTTTGGGGTTGTGCGGGCCGCAGGGTTTCGACGTCTTCGGCGAGCAGCTGTTCAAGTTGTTGTCCGGCGCGCAGCACCGCGGCGTCGCGCCCAGGTTGACCGATGATCTGCAGGCCTTTGGGTAGGGGATCACCGGGTAGCCAGTAAGGCACAGAAACCGCAGGCCAGCCCAACATATTCCAAATCACTGACTGCGACACGAGCACCTCGGAACCTTCACCGGGTGCCTCATTTTGTGGTGGCGCATCAATGGGCACAGTTGGTGTTAGCAGCATGTGGTGCTCCTCGAAGGTATCCCGATACAGCTGATTGACCTCGTCAATACGTGCCTGCGCTTCCTCGACTTGGGCGTCGGTAATGTCGCGCCCTTTCCGCAGGCGCGTCAACGTCAGCTCTTGATACTGCTCGGCATAGGCTTCCAGGTGTGGTTCATGGAGCAGATACGCTTCTCGGCTGCGCACGATGTTGAAGAGGCCGCGAAAGTCAGCGTATTCACCGCGGATCTTGGGATGTTCAATGGCGGGGGCATCTAGCACCGCGGGGAGAGAGACTTCCGGCGAGATAATGTCAGCATCCGCGCTCAGACCAGGGTTGCCTTGGAGCATTCGGAACTCGAACTGCTCAGCGTCTTCCGCGTCCGGGTCAAAACCTTCTAACCCGAGAGCCTCAAGCGTGGCCAGAATATCGCGCACCGTGGTGCCCAGTAGTCCGACGGTGTCAAAGGACCGAGCTAACGGAAACACCCCATCGGTGTCGAGCAGGTCAAACGTTGGCTTGAACCCGACTACACCGCACAGTGCGGCTGGCACTCGAATAGACCCGGCCGTGTCTGTTCCGACTGCCACCGGGACGATACCGTGGGCAACCGCCGCGGCCGAGCCGGAGCTGGAGCCTCCGGATATCCTGGTGTCGTCGTATGGATTCGGCACCACCCCAAACGCACTGGTATCACCGCGAATGCCGTAGGAAAATTCGTGGGTGTTGGCTTTGCCAATGATATTCGCGCCGGCTCTGCGCAGCTGGGCGACGATCGCAGCATCCTGGTTGGGTTGGTGGTCGGCATAGACGTTGGAGCCCATTGTGGTGCGCATGTCCGCGGTATCAATGACGTCTTTGATCGCGACCGGGACGCCTTCCAGGGCACTGCGCGGGGTACCCGCCGCGAACAGGGCGTCCGAATCTTGGGCGGCGTGGTCATGGTCGATGACCGTAATAAAAACCGGTCCGGAGGCTTCGGCGGCTTGGCGAGCAGATTGCGACGCTTCCACCGCGGTGGTGGTGCCGTTGCGGAACTTGGTGCCTAACGTGGAGACGGTCTCACGGTGATCGGTCATGGCTTACTCCTGACGCGTGGGGTTGCTCGCAGCTTGAGTGTGAAGCGGGCTCATATAAGACCAAATGCTAATGTGTTGCTCTAGTGAAAGTTAGGGCTCCTCGGCGGCGTCTGCGACACGTCGCGTCTAAATCAAGATGTATGAAACTTTGGTCGAATTCACCACGTGTTCATGCGTATTGCACCGTGTGATGTCGCGTTCCCTGAAGTTCCGTGGTATCTCTGGTTGGTGGCCTATTTTTCATTAAATAGGCGTCACTCTGGTATTCACACTTTGGCTCTTGTGAGCCCCAACCATGAGGAGCGGCATGACTCAGCAGCCTCCACATAATCCAAACGATCCCGGTTATATCCCACCGCAACCACCCGGTGGTCAACCGCAACCGGGCCCGAGCGGACCGCAGCGCGGACCCCAGACGAATACGGTAGAAGCCAAAGGGTTCTTCGCGGGGCTGTTCGACTTCAGCTTCCAGACCTTTGTCACCCTCAAATTCGCCAAGTTCATCTACATCATCGTGATGGTGTTCATCGGACTCTGGGCGCTGTTCGGCTGGCTCATCGGCTCGATCGTGGTGATGACCCAAGAACCGCTCGTGGGCCTGCTGGGACTGCTGCTCGGCTGGATTCCGATGCTCTTAGTGCTGATCTTTGCCCGGCTGACGCTGGAGTTCTACGTGGCGATGGCACGCACCGCCCAGAACACCGCGGGTACGCGGATGGAATTGGAACGCATCCGCTCTATCAACGGCTAGACCTAC
>CALBOC010000100.1 GCA_937896705.1 uncultured Micrococcaceae bacterium
ACAGGGCGGTTCGCCACCCGATATCGGGGTCGAATACCTGCGAGACGTACTGGGCTAGGGGTGCGGTAAATGCTGCCCCGAGCGCTCCGGCGGCTACCACGCACACCGAGTACACCGTCAACAGCGCCACGGTGTGGCGTCTGCCGTGAATTTTGATCCAGGCTGGCATCAGCACGTTGGCCACAGCGATACCGGTCAGCCCAATGACGGACAGCGCCAGGAACAGCCAGGAGTTATCGATCCAGGCGCGTAGCCCGATGCCGAACACCAGTGCACAGGCAGATAGCAGCAAGGTAGCAGAAATACCGAACCGTTTGCCGATGCGCACCGCAAACAGTCCCAGGATGCCGAAGATAAATCCCGGCAGCGAAGTCAGCAGCCCCAGCGCTGGGCCGCCGATGTCCATCCCGTGACCGATCTCGGCCAGCAAGGGACCCACCGAACTCGCGGCGGCTCGCAGATTGAGCGCCAGCGCGAGCACTGCCACGAACATCAAACTCAGGCTGAGAGCTTTCGGCGGAGCGGAAACGGAAGTGGGAGCCATAGTCTCAGTTCTATCGTGCTTGGTCAGACTGTTGCATGGCCGCCAGCTCAGTTCGCAGTTGGGCTTCGGTGGGGGCCTGTAAGGGAATGAAGGTTGCTTCGCGGTACCGCCGATTGACATCCGAGGTGGTCACAAAGCCGCGGCTGCCGGCCGTGATGGTTTCGAGTCTGGTCAGTTCATTCGCCAGCACTCCGGCTTCCAAGCGTGCTGCGATCAGGCGTTGAACCGCAGGCGGATTCCCGATGTCGATCGCGGAGGCCAGCTCGACCAGCTGTTGTTTGACTCGGACCAGTCGGTCTGCCAGCTGGGCTAGCTCAGCGGTGAAGGTGTATTTGACTCCGGTGAGCTGGGTGCGTAGGTGTCGGTAGCTCTCGGTAGCTAGTCCGATACAAAAACTAGCTTGCAACACGCTCAGCACCGGACGAGCACGGCCAAGAAACGAAGCCAGGTCGGTGGTGAGGATCTGCTCCTGCCGCAGTGCCACGTCGGTTACCGTCACCGAGGTGGATACCGTTCCACGCAGCGCCAAGAGGTCGAGTTCCGGTCCTACCTCAACACCATCAGCGCCGACCGGGAACGCAATCACCACAGGATCTGCGGTCTCAGACGGCCCATAGGCCGGAGCGAAGATCACCGTGTCGTCAAATAGATTCGAGGCCCAACCTAAATGGCCCGTCAACCGGAGGGTGCCCGCAGCATCGCGATACACGCGCAAGCTCAGGTCGCCCAGTCCGGCAGCATGCTGAAACCCCGAGGCCATCGCCGAGGAACCGATCTGTTCTCCGGTGCGCAGTGCGGTCAGCAGGTTGCCGGCATATTCTTCCTGGGCATCGCCGAGGTATGCGACGCACATCCGATGACACCACAGCGAAAACGCGGTACTGAAGGATTTCTCGGCAAGCGTTTCGATGACCGCGGCTTGTGCTACCAGCGATCCGTGGCCCGGGCGCGCCCCTAGATCGGCCAGCCCGGCTGCAGCAAGGTCGGACAGATATGGCCGCGTGGTCTGTTGCCCACGATCAATCGCAGCAGCGTTGGCTGCAATCGCGGTCAAGAGAGTATCGGGTATGGTCACGTTAGTCAGCCGCTGTGGGACTTCCGGTGATGTCATGTAATAGGTCGCCTCATCTGTTCGCGTCGTGTGCCATAAGTGGTGCCCGGTGGTGTGCCGAGGCTCGACGCGTCCAGCCTAAGCCGAGCCCTCGGGAGTGTGATCCATGCGTCATCGCAGGTCATTTATGAGATGACGACAACGATCCACCAGGGTCATTGTTGTGTCACGTACTACGCCCCGAGGCGCCACTTCGTGCCAAAGTCAGTGTGTGCTTTACACTAGTAGCGGGGCCACCGCGGACAACCCGTGTTGCTTCGGCCTTGCACATCTTTACATTTCTACCTTCAAACGAGGTATGCCCATGACCAATCAGACCACCACACGTGATGATCTCCGCAACGTTGCTATCGTCGCTCACGTCGACCACGGAAAAACCACCCTGGTCAATGCCATGTTGACCGAGACCGGCGCGTTCGGCGACCACCAACAGGTCGGTGACCGTGTGATGGACTCTGGTGAACTCGAAAAAGAAAAGGGCATCACCATCCTGGCCAAGAACACCACCGTGTTCTACTCAGGCCCATCCTCCCAGGGCAAAGAAGTCACCATTAACGTGATCGACACTCCCGGTCACGCGGACTTCGGTGGCGAAGTTGAACGCGGACTGTCCATGGTCGACGGGGTGGTGCTGCTGGTCGACTCGTCTGAAGGTCCACTCCCACAAACTCGTTTCGTATTGCGTAAAGCGCTCGAAGCCGCCAAACCCGTAATCTTGCTGGTCAACAAAGTCGACCGCCCCGATGCTCGCATTGACGGCGTGGTATCCGACTCCATGGACCTGCTGCTGGGGCTTGCCGAGGATGTCTCTGAAGACGTCCCAGACCTCGACCTTGATGCGATACTTGATGTGCCAGTCGTCTACGCTTCCGGCAAAGCCGGTCGAGCATCCACGGAACAGCCCGCCGATGGCCAACTCCCAGACAACGAAGATCTGGAACCGCTGTTCGCAACCATCATGGAACACATTCCTGCCCCAACGTATAACGAAGACGAAGTCCTACAGGCCCACGTGACCAACCTGGACTACTCCTCATTCTTAGGGCGCTTAGCGTTGCTGCGGGTCTACAACGGCACGCTGCACAAAAATCAAACGGTCGCGTGGTCTTCGAAAAACGGCGTCAAAAACGTCAAGATCACCGAGCTGCTCCAAACCAAAGGTCTGGAACGTGTTCCGGCAGAGTCTGCCCGTCCAGGCGAAATTGTCGCGGTGGCCGGTATCGAAGACATCATGATTGGCGACACGCTCACCGATCCCAATGATCCGAAGCCGCTGCCACAGATCACTATCGATGAGCCCGCGATCTCGCTGACCCTGGGTATCAATACCTCCCCGTTGGCAGGGAAAGTCAAAGGGGCAAAAGTCACCGCCCGCCAGGTCAAAGACCGCCTTGATCGTGAACTGGTCGGCAACGTCTCACTGCGCGTGCTACCAACGGACCGCCCCGACACTTGGGAAGTCCAAGGCCGCGGTGAACTGGCCTTAGCAATTCTGGTCGAACAGATGCGACGCGAAGGCTTTGAGCTGACCGTTGGTAAGCCGCAGGTTGTGACCAAAGAAATTGATGGTGTCATCCACGAACCGATGGAAATCATGACCATCGACACCCCCGAAGAACACCTGGGGGCCATCACTCAGCTGATGGCATCGCGTAAAGGTGTCATGGAAAACATGGTCAATAACAGCACCGGTTGGGTTCGCATGGATTTCAAAGTTCCGGCCCGTGGCCTGATCGGATTCCGCACCCGTTTCCTGACCGAAACCCGCGGCGCCGGTATCGCCGCCTCGTATTCGGCTGGTTACGAGCCCTGGGCCGGTCACATCGTGTACCGTGCCACCGGGTCGATCGTGTCAGACCGTTCCGGTGTCGCTACCCCATATTCGATGATCAACCTGCAAGAACGTGCGTCATTCTTCATCCAGCCAGGCGATGAAGTCTATGAGGGCATGATCTTAGGGGAGAACTCCCGCAACGAAGACATGGACGTCAACATCGTTCGGGAAAAGAAACAAACCAACGTGCGTGCGGCGTCATCCGATAACTTCGAAGGACTCACCCCACCGCGGATTCTCACCCTGGAAGAATCCCTCGAATGGGTACGCGATGACGAATGTGTCGAAGTAACCCCGGAGGCCATCCGGCTGCGGAAGGTAGTGCTGGATAGTAATGACCGAGTTAAACTCGCCCGCGCTCGAGCACGCGCCGAAGCCCAGTAAACCCACCCGTCGCCTGCCCATTGGGTGGGCGCTCGTGGCCCTCGTGACCGGTGTGATCACTGGTTTCGTGGGGACCGTGATGCATCTGAACTCCTATTGGACCGGCAGTTTCGGCATTCCATGGGGTGTGGCACTGGCCCTGCTCATCGCCGGATTAGGCCAGTGGTGGCTCGGATTACGGACGGCCAACGTGCTGGCGGTGGGACTGACCGGCATCGGACAGTATGTCACGCTGGCCGTGATGACCCTATTTAGTCGTGGTGATCTGTTTACCGTAGCGCCCAGCGCCCAAACCTGGGAGTTTGTGCCGCACCTGGTCATCGCCTCGGTGGTCTGGTACGTGGGCCTGCTGGTGCTGACGATCGTGCTGATGGTGCTGGTGAATCGCACACTCCAGCGCGCCAAAGCCCAGCCGGGTCCCGCATCATCGACTGCTCAACCCCCTG
>CALBOC010000101.1 GCA_937896705.1 uncultured Micrococcaceae bacterium
CCGTTTTTGCTGCCCGCGGCAAGAACCCCATCACAGCGGTTGATGATGTCAGCCTCGAAGTGCCCCGCGGCAGTATCCAGGGCATCATTGGATTTTCCGGAGCCGGTAAATCCACCCTGCTACGCAACATCAACCTGCTAGAACGTCCCACTCAAGGACAGGTACTCATCAACGGTACTGATCTAACCCGACTCACCGATGAAGAACTGCGACAAGCCCGTCATCAGATTGGGATGATTTTCCAGGGATTCAACCTGGTCAATAATCTCACGGTCAAACACAACGTCGAGCTATCGCTCAAATTTTCTGGAATCAAAGACACGGCGACGCGCAGTGCCCGTGCCGCTGAGGCTCTAGAGATTGTCGATATCGCAGATAAAGCCTCCGCTTATCCTGCGCAGTTATCGGGTGGTCAAAAACAACGTGTCGCGATTGCCCGTGCGTTGGCCACACGTCCGCAAGTGCTGTTGTGCGATGAACCGACATCCGCGCTTGATCCGTTCACCACGGCTACGGTACTGCAATACCTGGCAGATATTAATCGCGAATTCGGGATCACCGTCGTGGTGGTGACCCACGAAATGGAAGTCATCAAGGCGCTCACTGACCACGTGGCGGTAATGGAATCCGGGCGCATAGTTGAGCGTTTCGCTGCTCAACAGCTCCACGACCCGGCCTTTTCACCGTCGACACCGATTGGTAAGTACCTGGTCTCAAATGGCATTCACATCGATCGAACCACAACACCGATGGACCCGCTGCCCTCAGTTCTGGAACCTTCGGATGAGCCCGTTGCTGTGGCAGGAGGGCGCGCCTAATGGAACGGATCATTGAACTTCGTCCCGAACTTGTCCAAGCCTTACTCGAAACCTTTGCGATGATCGGGGTCTCAATCCCGATCGCTGTGCTGCTGGGCACCCCGCTAGGTATTTGGCTGTTTGTCCATGCCCCAGGATCTATCGCTCCGCAACCCCGCTTGCACGCGATCGTCAGTGGTCTGGTGAATATGTTGCGGTCGTTTCCGTTCCTCATTTTGTTGATTGCCATTATTCCGTTCACGCGCTTTGTCGTGGGGACCACGGTCGGCACAGCAGCTGCTATCGTGCCGCTGACCATCAACGCGATCCCGTATTTCGCTCGGCTGGTTGAACAGAATATTTCTCAGTTGGGAACCGGTGCGGTTGAGGCATCACGGGCCATGGGTGCCACCCACGGTCAGATTATCCGCAACGTGCTGCTCGTTGACGCCCGGCCAGGCATCATCGGTTCCATCACCGTGACCACCGTGAGTTTTATTTCGTATTCCGCCATGGTCGGGTTGGTCGGGGGCGGCGGGATCGGTGACTTCGCGATCCGTTATGGCTACTACCGCTATGAAACACCGGTGATGTTTGTCGCCGTTGTCCTCATGGTTCTACTCGTCACCGCAGTTCAGCTGGGTGGCAACCGCTTAGCGCGGGTCACTGACAAACGCATCTAACGCCCCGATCCACCACCCCTATTCTTCTTACACATTCTCAGGAGATTTCCCATGTCTATTTTCCGTACCCAAAAATCAACGATTCTTCGCCGTAGCGTCACCACCGGTCTCGTCGGACTTGCAGCGCTCGCGGTCACCAGCTGCGGTGTGACCCAAGCAAGCTCCACCGAAAAATCAGAGGACCGCACGATCAGTATTCTCGTGACTGAGACCCCGCCGTATCAGGAACCGACGGAGATCGCTAAAGAAATACTGGCAAAAGAAGGCTGGGAATTGGAGCCGACCTACGTCACAGACATCGTTCAACCTAATGAGGCTGTGAACCAGGGAGAATATGACGCTAATTTCTTCCAACATGCTGCCTATTTGCGCCAGTTTAACGCCGATAACGGGACAGAGGTCGAACCGGTATTTAGCGTCTTTTATACCCCTAGTGGGATCTTTTCACTTACCTATGATGATCTGCGGGATTTACCGGAAGGGGCTACGATCTCCCTTCCGGTAGATCGCTCCAATAATGGACGGGCCATCCACTTACTTGCTGAATCTGGGCTAATCGAAATTGATGAGACGGTCTCTGTCGCCGAGCTTTCACAGGCCGACATTATTGCGAATCCAAGATCCTTTGAGTTTGTGGAAGTCGACCAGCAGTCTTCTGCCAGGACCCTACCCGACGTCGACGCAGGTTTCGCTTTCACAAGTTCTGTAGCCGAAGCGGGCTATGACTATGAGGACATCATGCTCGCAGTAGAGGACCATGATGACTTCTTCCCCTTCACTCTGTTTCTAAGCGTGCAGGAAGGCGACCGTGACTCAGAGAAGAGCAAAGCTTTGCAGCAGGCATATCAGTCCCCTGAAGTTGAGCAATGGTATGCCGAATATCTCGATGGAGCGAACGTATACAGCGATCAATATGTCGCGGAAAACATCGAAGGTCGCTGGCAAGAGTTTCTCTCCGAGTAACTACCCGTCTCACTTATATCAACTGAAAGAAATTATTATGCGTCATCGATCACATCCTGTTCCTTTCGTCCGCACCCGGATTCGAGGTGCCGGTTTCATAGCAGTTGTGGGATCTCTTTTTCTCACCAGCTGCGGTGTGACCCAAGCAAGCTCCACCGAAAAATCAGAGGACCGCACGATCAGCTTGATTGTCACCGAATCCGCCCCGTATCAAGAACCCACCGAAATTGCGCGCGAACTGCTCAAGGAAGACGGTTGGGAACTCGAGACCACGTACGTCACGGATATTGTGCAGCCGAACCAAGTGGTGTCGGAGGGCGAATACGATGCCAACTACTTCCAACATCTGGCTTATCTGCGGCAGTTCAATGACGACAACGGAACTGAAGTTGAACCCGCATTTTCGACCTATTATCAACCGTCTGGGCTCTTCTCGCTGCAGCACGATTCTTTCGAAGACTTGCCGGACGGTGCTGAGATCTCGTTGGCAGTTGATACGGCAAATAATGGTCGTGGCATTAAGTTATTGGCCGATCACGGTTTGTTGGAAATTGACGAAACAATCCCGGTGACTGAGCTCTCCCAGGCCGACATCATCGACAACCCGCGCAACTTCCAGTTCATCGAGATCGACCAACAGTCCTCGGCGCACACCCTCGCCGATGTGGATGCCGGTTTTGCTTTCGCTCGCCTGGTTGCCGAGGCGGGCCACGATGTCCATGAAGTCGCCCTTGCTTTAGAAGAAGATGACGAAGTCCGGCGTCCCTACACCAATATCATTGCGGTGCAGCCGGGAGAGCAAGACACCGCAAAAACTAAGGCGCTCCAAGAGGCGTATCAGTCACCTGAAGTACAAGACTGGTTCGCCGATTATTTGGACGGAGCGATCGAGTACAACGATGACATCACCATCGACAATGCTCAGGACATCTGGGCAGAGTTCACGGCCGAGTAAAGAAGGACGCGTGCCTTACAGCCCGAAGTCGTCCAAACAGATTTAATCTTAGGAGTCCATAATGTCTCGTCGTCCACTGATTTTGTCCGCGTTCATGATGAATACCACCAGCCACATCCTGGGCGGTGCATGGCGGCGTGAAGAAGCACAACAACACCGCTTCAATGAGCTGCAGCACTGGGTTGACCTGGTGAAAACCCTTGAAGACGGGGGCTTCGACATCGCATTTTTCGCCGATGTTGTCGGAGTCTATGGTGACCACGAAGGTGGGTGGGCCTCACATCTCCGTCGGGGGCTGCAAATTCCGGCCAATGATCCGCTCGTACTGCTCTCAGCGCTGGCAGCCACCACCCAACGGATCGGTCTGGCCTTAACATCCTCGGTCATCCAAACACACCCGTATACCTTTGCCCGGCAGCTGAGCACCCTGGATCACCTATCCGGCGGACGAGTCGGGTGGAATGTCGTCACCTCGGCGTTAGAAAATGCCCACCGGAATTATGGTGGGGCGGGGCTTGCCCAGCACGGGGACCGCTACGATCTGGCCGAAGAATATCTGGCCGTCTGCTACAAACTGTGGGAAGGTTCCTGGGAAGATGACGCGCTGGTGGCCGATAAGACCCTGGTGCATGACCGCGGCTTAGGCTTGCATGCCGACCCGTCGAAAGTGGCCAAGATCCATCACCGCAGCGCAAATTATCAGGTCGAGGGGCCACACCTATCATCGCCCTCGCTCCAGCGGACGCCGTTAGTGTTCCAAGCGGGATCGTCACCTCGAGGCCGGCAGGTTGCGGCCGAACATGCCGAAGCGACGTTTTCCATGGCCCCACGGTTGGCGCAAGCCAAGGACCATGCCGCCGATGTGCGCCGTCGAGCAGTGCAGTTTGGGCGTCGGGCCGAGGACGTGAAATTTATTCAGGGTCTGTCCTTTGTTATTGGCTCCACCGAGGCTGAAGCCACAGCAAAGGCCGCGGACTTAGATGACTCGCTTGATGATGATGCGCTGATCGCGCACACCGGGGGCAGCCTGGGCATCGACCTCGGATATCTGCCATTAGATCAGCCGATTGGTGAGCTCACCACGGAAGGATCGCGCGGGCATCTCAACGAGTTGCGGAAGATGAACCCTGACGGGACCATGACCGTGCGCGATCTGGCCCGGTTCCGCGCGCAGGCAACCCGAGTCACCGGTACCCCAGAGCAGATCGTCGACGTCTTAGCGCAGTGGCAGGATGCTGGGATCGACGGGGTGAACGTCATCAACGCAACCCTGCCGGGTAGTTATGTTGAATTCATTGACCACGTCATGCCGGAGCTACGCCGCCGCGGTATGGCCCGCAGCCAGGCAGAACTGCACGCCCAAAATGGCACAACGTTGCGGGGCCGGCTTACCGGAGCAGACCGGCTGCCCGATTCGCATCCGGCCGCCCAGTACCGTGGCGCATTCACACAGTACAGTGCGGCCGCCACAGAACGGTCGCGTGCCGAAGTACTCGGCGAAACCGCGGCCAGTTCTAACGTCTAGCCTCCAGGTCTAAACGTTTCGTATTCGAACGTGATGACATGGTCGGGTTCGTCGTCGGGATCCATAGACGAGGTGACTTTGGCGTGCCAGGTGTCGGTTGCTTCGACTGCGGTGCCGGCTGGGTCTTGGGCCGTGGCCGTTACCGAGTTCGAGTAGGTCCCCTCATCCGGCAGGTCTTCAATGGTGGCGACCAGGCACCAGATTTCGACCACGGGCTCGTCGGTGTCCGAATACTCTGCACTGACCGGCGTCGAACGCGGTTCTCCAGATGAAGCCGGTGCATGGTCGACGGTGCACGCATCCGACGACGGGACCCGGTACAGCATCGTGGTCGCAGCCCCGAAGAAATGGTCGCCCCAGTTCGGCTCAGT
>CALBOC010000102.1 GCA_937896705.1 uncultured Micrococcaceae bacterium
TGTGTTGGATTTCGCCGGTGAGCGACGAGATCATGTGTGCTCCCTCTGATGGTCCACGCCATCGTTAATCGTGCGGCGAGTTCTGGATTGCACCCGCACGTGAATAATTATTTCGTTCGTCGTTCAGCAGCCAACCACAGCTTTTGGGCCGGTGTCAGGTTTGTCATGGCAGCCGAAAATTTCGATGCCTGGGCCGGACTCGTCAGCTTGCCCGTGTCTAGTCCGCGCCCAAACAGACCTCCTCGCCAGGCATGGGCGATAGCGATAGCAATCGCATCGGCGGCATCCGCGGGCTTCGGTGAGGTAGTCAGCCCCAGAATTCTGGTAACCATGGCCGTGACTTGTTTCTTATCAGCGGTCCCGGAGCCGGTGACTGCCGCTTTCACTTCCGACGGGGTCAATAACGCCGTGGGGATGTTGCGTCGAGCTGCAGCTGCGATGGCAACACCGGATGCTTGAGCAGTACCCATCACGGTAGGAGTATTATGTTGGGCAAACATTCGCTCTACCGCTAGATGTTCGGGCTGATACTTCTCTAGCCATGCATCCATGGTCTGGTCGATGATGGCTAAGCGTTTACCGATGGGCTCGGTGCCCGGACTGCCAACGACCGTCACATCGACGAGCTGGGCCTTCCGATTCGTCGCGATATCTACCACCGCAATGCCACAGCGCGTGAGCCCCGGGTCTACGGCACAGACCCGTAGCTTGGTAGGTGCTGGTTGACGATTACGGGCGGTCACCTAAGCGTCCTGTGCAGCTAACTCTTCGAGAACTTCGGCGCTAATCTCCACATTGGCGTAGACGTTTTGGACGTCGTCGAGCGCTTCGACCGCGTCCCACAGTTGGATGAATGATTGGGCAGATTTCGCATCGAGTTCGACTTTCATCTCTGCGAAAAACTCCACATCATCGGATTCGTATTCGATACCAGCTTCATCCAGTGCCTTCGATACCTCGTGCACATCGGCGGGTTCTGAGACGATCTCAAAGGCGGTGCCGGATTGAATGATTTCTTCGGCACCCGCTTCGATCACGGCCATCATGATGTCGTCTTCGGCATATTCGGCAGCGGGCACTCGCACAACCCCACGGCGTTCAAACATGAACGCTACGGATCCTGGGTCCGCCATGAATCCGCCGTTGCGGGTTACTGTGGCGCGGACTTCCGATGCCGCCCGATTGCGGTTATCGGTCAGACATTCGACAAGCAGTGCCGAACCTTCAGGCCCGCGGACTTCATACATAATTTCGGCATAGTCAATCACTTCACCGGTCAGGCCGGCGCCGCGTTTAATCGCCCGGTCGATATTGTCGTTTGGGACCGACTGTTTTTTTGCTTTCGTGACGGCGACTTCCAACGCGGGATTACCATCAAGATCTGGGCCGCCAGCACGTGCGGCTACTTCGATAGCTTTAATGTGGGTGGCATACATCTTGGCGCGCTTAGCATCTAACGCAGCTTTCTTGTGTCGCGTTGTATGCCATTTTGAGTGACCTGCCACTGTTGCAAACTCCTCTTCCGTTGGATTCAACGGGGGTTAGGGTTCATTGACTGCTCTCATTATAGGCGCTACCTCATTCTTGAGCAGTTTTTGGGCCCGCAAGGCTTAAGCGGTGCTCAGAAGCACCGCTGAGCAGAACATGTAACCAGGTCAGCACCGCAGATTCGAAGCGTGCCGGATCAACGTTGAATTCTCGGGTATGGCGAGCATCGTGGAAGCGAATGAGGCTCACCAACTGCGGATTTTTTCTCGCCAGTTGCGCGGAGGGCCCGACAGGTACAAAATCGTCGTCCTCAGAGTGCAGGATTAACACGGGGTGTTTGAGCTCGTTCGACCGTGTGACCCAATCGAGCGAACCCAAGTTGACCGGGGCGGCCAATCCCGTGATCGTTCTGCCCCACGGAGACTCAATGAGCCATCGTCCTAGTTTTCCTGCCGGGTGCGGCAGACGATTGATGCGCGCTTGGTGACGCAACACGTCAAGCCAGTCGATTACCGGCCCGATCAGGACCAGTCCCCGGACGTACCGTGCTAACACAGACCGATGGACCAGCTGCAGGCTGACTGCTCCGCCCATGGAATACCCAGCTAGCACCACCGACTTGGCGCCGTTATTGAGCGCATAAAGAATCGCAGCTTCGATGTCTGGCCATTCCGTTGCGCCCAGTCCGTATCGCTTATCGGGTGCATCTGGTGCTTCTCCGTCATTGCGATACGAGATCAATAACCCAGGCATGCCCATGCGCTGGGCGATCCCCATCATGCGCAAGCCTTCACTGCGTTTCGACCCACGACCGTGGACGGTAATCATCCAGGTGTCATCGTGTCCCGTAGTTCGTGTGGGTGGAATGAACCACGCTGGAGCCAGACCGTTGTCCACTGGGATAAGAACATCCTGGTAGGCGTAACCGGCCTCGTGCGGAGTAGGCCAGATGAAGCCGGCCCAACGTCCTCGAGCCGCCGTCGTCAAATTCCCCTGATATACCTCTTCGACGACTCGCGTCACGGATTGAGTTTTAGCATTGATCGAGACAACTTCCCCGATCCGGGCAGCCCCCTCCCCCAGGTGAAACGCCAAGGCGTACCGCCCTCGAACAGTGGTCTGGGGGGTGATCGACAAATCAATCAGATCTTGGCCCGCAGGGCCCGCTCCGGGACGATAGGAAAGTATCCGAACGTCCTCGGCTGGGTGAGGTTCTGGAGTCACCACCGTGCGGGCAAAGATCGAGGCCAGCGTGGGAATTGCGGCAAGCACCGTTCCGGCGACCGCACCGGTAATGGCGCCAAGGGCAGACCACCGGATGGTTCGCTTTGCTCGTCGACTCTGGGTGCCTCGGAATGGTATTCGGACGCGGTTACGTAGGTTGTCATCACCCATGGCTACATTGTTA
>CALBOC010000103.1 GCA_937896705.1 uncultured Micrococcaceae bacterium
ATGCCGCCGAATCCTTGTCCGAAACTCACGGTAGTTCCCTATCTGCGGGCAATGCCCGACTCGTTTGTTTTCAAATTAGTGAAATTCTAGCCAACTGCCAGCTCACGAACAGGTTGCGTAATTTCTTTCCCCTGTCGGCGCATCCAGAATTTCCAATGCCGTGTCTAGTGTATCCACACTGTAAACGGTCATGTTAGCTGGGACATACGTTATCTCTTGACAATTTTGTTCGGGCGCCAAGAAGATGGTGGCCCCATCGGAGGCCGCTGCGATGACCTTCTGTTGGATCCCACCGATCGGTCCAACGGTGCCGTCTGGATCAATGGTTCCGGTCCCGGCGATGTGCTGTCCCTCGGTCACCGATTCCTCGGTCATTCGGTCGATCACGGCCAAGCTAAAGATCAGCCCGGCAGACGGTCCGCCCACATCTTGAAGGTGAATATCCACGTCGAGTGGGAATTCAAACTCAGAATCCAAATAGACCCCGATCTGATATGTCCCGTCTTCACCCTGCGTCACGGGGATGGTAAAGGTTTGTGCGTCACCGTCACGACGGACCCGCAGTTCCACCGGTTGGCCCTGGGCTTCCTGGATGGTATTGACTAACTGGGCGTGGCCGGTGATCTCAGTGCCGTTCACACTGAGAATCTCGTCGTCGGGTTCTAATATGTCGGCAGCGGGCGACTCTGCTGTGAAGTCCAAGGCAAATAGTCGCTGCTGGTAGTCGATATCTAAGTGCTCAAGCGCGGCTGCGACCGCCCAGGATTGGGAATCGGCCATCGCCTCAGCATTTTGACTACGCACTTCATCACCGGTGGTATCCGGCGGATAGATCAATTCTGCAGGCGTCATCGCCGGATACGGCTGCACCGCATGATAGAGCACTTCCAGCACCAGTGACGAGGAGGTGGGCGGACCTGACACCGAGATGGTGGTCAGATCAAGTCTGCCCTCGGTTGGGTACGTTGGGGCACCGTCAATCTCGACCATGTCGTGTGTTTCACCCTCGAGCTCGACCTGTTCTAACGTGTCAAAGGTCGGCCCCGGAGACTGAATGGTGTAGGGAGTGGGAATGAACAACGTGATGAAAACCAGGACCGCCAGATAGACGCCTGCGCGCTTGGCCCGTGGCCGAAGTTTAGTTTGGATGTCCATATATCGCTTTCGTTCCCGATTCCCGATTGAGGATCCCTAGCCTATCTAGGGTAAATTGAGACCAGCATTCTGACTTCCGCTTCGGCAAAGGACCATTTTGGACTGGCTCGTCAAACTCAGCATGAAGAATCGTGCGTTCATCGCATTAGTCACCATCGTCATCATGGTACTGGGGCTCATCTCGCTTAACATGCTACGGCGAGAACTCATCCCGCCGGTTGAGTTACCCGCGGTTGCGATCACCGCAACCAACCCGGGAGCGTCATCGGAACAGATGGCCGACCAAGTAGCTGAGCCCATCGAACGCCAGTTGTCCACCGTGGACAACGCCGTATCGACCACCTCAACATCGAACTCTAATTTCTCCTTAATCACCCTGGAGTTAGAGTACGGGTCGGACATTTTCCGCGCGGCGTCCCAAACTGATGTCTTGTTAAACTCGCTCGACGAAGAATTGCCAGACGGAACAAACACCTCCACCCTGACCGGTGGGACCTCGAACATCCCAGCGATGGCCGTATCGATTTCGTCGCAGCTTGACCCGGCTGAACTCAGCGAACGATTCGATCAAGCCGCTCGATCCGATCTGGAAAATATTTCTGGGGTTTCCCAAGTCCAATTATTTGGCGCCGCAGACGAACTCGTTCGGATCAATCCCGACGACGATGCCCTGACCGAACAAGGCATCGACCGCACCGACCTGATTGACGCACTCGAAGACGCTGGAGCAGTGGTCCCCGGCGGCAGTGTCAGTGATGACAACGAATCATTGGATATTGCCATCGGCAGGGAATTTAATGATGTCAGTGACATGGAGACGATCTTGGTGGCCGTGGAAGACGGCCCACCGGTGCCGCTGTCCGACATTGCCGAGGTCGAACAAACCCAGGCGGAAGCCCAGTCGATTTCCCGAACAAATGGGGACGACGCCATTACGCTGATGATTTTGCCGTCCAACGACGCCAACTTCATTGAACTGTCCGAAGCGGCCATGTCCATCATGGATGAGGCCGCGGTGCAAATGGCCGACGGCACCGAGTTCACAGTCGTCTTCGATCAGGCAGAATTTATTGAAGATGCGATCGCCGGTCTTGCCAATGAGGGCCTGTGGGGGCTTGCGCTGGCTGTGTTAGTGATCTTCGTGTTCCTGCTGTCGGTGCGCCCCACCATCATCACCGGGATCACCATCCCGCTGTCGGTGCTGTTTGCTTTTGTCGGCATGTTGGCCACCGGCACGACCGTCAATATGATGTCGCTCGCCGGACTGATGATCACCATTGGACGCATGGTCGATGACTCGATCGTTGTGATCGAAAATATTATGCGACACCTCAGGCAAGCGCCCGAAGGTGAATCCAAGCTCAAAACAATTACCCGAGCCACCGGGGAAGTGTCCTCGGCGGTTATTTCTTCGACGGTCGTCACCGTCTTGGTCTTCGTGCCGATTTTGCTGGTCGAAGGTTTAGCCGGGGAGTTATTCCGACCATTTGCACTCACCGTGGTGCTGGCTATGGTGGGCTCCACACTGGT
>CALBOC010000104.1 GCA_937896705.1 uncultured Micrococcaceae bacterium
AGGTGGAACAGCTTATGTACAGTATCCTCGCGGATAGCTTGCATCATCGATTGGAACATCGTATGACCTTCGCGCTGATACTCAACCAGGGGGTCACGTTGGGCCATGGCACGTAAGCCCACGCCTTCGCGCAGGTAGTCCATCTCGTAAAGATGTTCTTGCCATTTCTGACCGATGGATTCCAACAGCACTCGGCGTTCGAGTTCCCGCAACTGCTCAGCGCCAAGTTCTTCCTCACGCAGTCCGTAGAGTACTTTCGCATCAGAGATGAGTTCACGCTTCAGATCTGCCGGCTTAAGAGACGACAAATCCCCCAGCTCTTGTTCGATATCTTCTTGCGACAGAGAAATCGGGTATAACGCCCGCAAATTCTGCCACAGCTGATCTCCGTCGACTTCTTCGGAGCTTTCCAGCAAGTAGGCTTCGTCAACGATAGCTGAAATAGAGTCTTCAATGAACTCATGGATTCTCGTTTCGAGGTCTTCACCTTCGAGAATCTGTCGACGATCAGCATAGATCGCCTCACGCTGCGAATTCATGACCTGGTCATATTTCAAAACGTCTTTACGTTGTTGCGTATTGCGTTCCTCGACGGTCGCTTGTGCCCGCTCGATCGCTTTGGTCACCATCTTGGCTTCCAGGGGCATATCGTCCGGATAGTTGCTCATACTCATGACCCGTTGAGCCATCCCGGCATTAAACAGGCGGAGCAGATCATCGGTCATCGACAGATAAAATCGAGATTCGCCGGGGTCTCCCTGACGACCGGAACGTCCGCGCAGCTGGTTATCAATACGGCGCGATTCGTGACGTTCGGTACCCAGAACGTAGAGTCCGCCAGCAGCCTTGACCGCTTCGCGTTCCTCTTCGCTATCTGCCTGCGCTTTGGCAAAAACTTCTGCCCAGACTGCCTCGTATTCCTCGGCATCCTCTTCGGGATCGAGTCCGCGGCGATTCATTTCTGCGACAGCAGCAAATTCTGCGTTGCCGCCCAGAATGATGTCGGTACCACGACCAGCCATGTTCGTGGCAACGGTGACCGCACCAAGACGGCCAGCGTCAGCAATAATGGCTGCCTCACGAGCATAGTTCTTGGCATTGAGTACCTCGTGTTTGACGCCGGCTTTGGCTAGCAGTTTCGAAACGTACTCAGATTTTTCGATGGACGTCGTACCGATAAGAATCGGTTGACCTTTTTTGTGGCGTTCCACCACGTCTTCCACGACGGCGGCAAATTTGCCTTTTTCGTTCTTATACACCAGGTCTTGACGATCAACGCGTTGGACGTCGCGGTGGGTCGGAATGGGCACGACGGCAAGCTCGTACGTTGACATGAATTCGCCGGCTTCTGTTTCGGCGGTACCGGTCATCCCCGATAGTTTGTCATACTTGCGGAAGTAGTTTTGCAGTGTGATTGAGGCCAGGGTTTGGTTTTCGGGTTGCACTTTGACTTTTTCTTTGGCTTCAATAGCCTGGTGCAGACCGTCTGATAGTCGCCGACCCGGTAACATACGTCCGGTGTGTTCATCGACAATACGAACTTCGCCGTCAATGATTTCGTATTCCCGGCCGCGCAAAAAGAGCTCTTTCGCTCGGATAGCGTTATTCAGATGACCAATGAGTGGCGTATTGGCCGACTCGTAAAGGTTATCTATGCCCAGCCAATCTTCAACCTTATCAATGCCTGATTCCAGGACTGATACGGTGCGCTTCTTCTCATCGATTTCGTAGTCGATGTCCCGTTCGAGTCGCGGGGCCAGCGCAGCGAACTGGGAATACCAGCCAGATACGCTACCTTGAGCCGGTCCGGAGATAATGAGCGGGGTCCGTGCCTCGTCGATCAGAATCGAGTCGATCTCGTCGACGATCGCAAAGCCGTGGCCGCGCTGGACCATATTGTCTTTAGTCATGACCATGTTGTCACGCAGGTAGTCGAAACCGAATTCGTTATTAGTTCCGTAGGTGATATCGGCATCGTACTGGGCTTTGCGCTCGGAGGGCGGTTGTCCCGAGGAAATCACCCCGGTTGTCATCCCCAAGAATCGGAAGATACGGCCCATCAGTTCCGACTGGTATTCAGCAAGGTAATCGTTGACCGTAACGATGTGCACGGCATTACCGGTCAGCGCATTCAGGTAGGCCGGTGCGGTAGCGACCAAGGTTTTACCCTCACCGGTTTTCATTTCAGCGATCATGCCTTCGTGTAGCGCGGCACCACCCATGAGCTGGACATCGAAGTGCCGCAATCCAACGGTGCGAGACGCGGCCTCCCGGACTGCTGCAAAGGCCTCGGGTAACAGCACATCCAGACTCACACCGTCTGCGATCTGCGCTTTGAACGCATCAGTTTCTGCACGCAGCTCAGCATCCGTGAGGTTTTTGAAATCGTCTTCAACTACATTCACGGCGTCTGCGTATTGGCCTAGCCGCTTCAGCGTGCGTTTCTCGCCGGTTCGCAAAATCCGTTCGATAAATGATGCCACGTGTTTTTGTACTCCCGAAGTTTAATCCTAGGGCGGGTTTGCCGCACACATTGACAGTCTACGCCGCCGGGCTTCCTGGATACCAAATTCCAGGCTCCTTAACATACATGATGCCCCACCGTTACGGGCGGGGCATCATGGTTTAGCAGCTAGCTTTAGGCTTCAGCCTGACGATAATCACGAACGGTTTCGGTTTCTTCATCCCCCATGGAGATGACGCCGTAAGACCATCCTCGACGACGATAGGCCACCGACGGGAGGTCGGTTTCTTCATCAATAAACAGATAGAAGTCGTGACCAACCAGTTCCATATTGTCAATGGCATCATCCAGCGTCATCTTCTGTGTTGGGAAGACTTTCCGACGGATGGTAACGGGTACGTCACCGTTTTGGTTTATACGTTCTTCTTCAGCCTGTTCCTTGGCTTCCGCGGCCTGTTGCTCCAGGACCTCTTCAACCAGCGAAACATCAGAAGGGACAGGTGAGAAGTTCTGGGTCAGTTCCTGCACAGAGGGACGACGACGCCCACCTTTTGCTCGTTCACGAAGCCGGCGCAGGCGCTCCTGCAAGCGAGCAAATGCGTGATCGAAGGCGATTTGTTTATCGTTATCATTCGCTTCGGAACGAACCACGTTTCGCGGTGAATGCAACGTGAGTTCAGCAGTCACCTGACCGGAGGCTCCGGTATGCGATTCACGAGAAACGAGTTTGACCTCCAGACGCTGTGCTTGTTCGGTCAAAGATGAGATCTTGTCGAATTTTTCTTCGACGTAAGAACGAAAGTCATCCGTCAGATCTGTATCGCGGGCTAGGTAATTGATGTCTAATGCCATCAAAGCCTCCTCGTGTACTTAGAACAATAAAGTTAACGACGAAACAACTAAAACTTCCGTCCTATTTGCTCCGCCGCCTTCGCTGGTCACCCCAATGTTACCTGCTGGAGCCCGCCAGGATAAGATTTAGTCGGGCCTCGCTATTTACCGACTGCTTTTCGTGACCTTGTTCGACACGCTCGCAAGCTAGCTGCGTGGCATCACCGTCGACAACACGACGGCTGCAGCGATATCAAACCCTGCCGCTTGTAATGTTCTGGCAGCCCCCGCGAGTGTCGCGCCAGTAGTCAAAACATCATCCACGAGGATAATGGGCTCGGCGGGTTCCCGATGCCCTAAAGCGAGTCGGAATTTCCGTCGGGCAGCTTCTCGTCGAGCATGAACGCCGCTGCCATGATGGGCGGCCCGCGAAAAGAAATTCCACCGAGTTTTCAACAAACCTGGATCGCAGTTCAGACGACCGGGCAAGGTGCTGGGCAGCATCGTCATCACTGGATTGTAACCGCGCTTTCGCATCCCGGCCCCAGAGGTTGGGATAGGCACCACCCG
>CALBOC010000105.1 GCA_937896705.1 uncultured Micrococcaceae bacterium
GGCTGATCGTCTGCGGCCATCAATTCGGCGTCAAGATCAGACTGTTGCGTGCGAGACGGGCGCTTCTTCGATGATGCCAATGAATTTCCTGTTCGACAAGGGGCGTATACTACTGACAGTATTCTACGTGCACCCTTGATGAGTCGCAGCGTATCTTGAGTTGGAGGAAACGCCGAGTGCCAGAGGTCGGTTATCAGCCGCTGTCTCGTCGCCAGCAGCGCCAGCGAGATAAACGGCGTAAGCGTCCTCCGCGTCCAACGTTTCTCGGTGTCCTAGGTGAACTACTCATCACGGCGGGACTGTTTGTCCTGTTGTTTGTGGTGTGGGAGTTGTATTGGACCAATTTGGGTGCCAACCGCGAGGCTCAAGCCCACCATCAGGTCATAACCGACACATTTGGCGAACACTATAGCGGCTTTGACGGATCCGGGGCGGACCCGGCGGTCCCCGGCACACCCGGGGAAGCCTGGGGGCTGTTGTACATTCCACGCTTTGGTGCCGACTACTCGGTGCCCGTACTCGACGGCACTGGCCCCGAAATCGACTCAGCCGTCTTAGGGCGCTACGAGAACGCCCCCGGACCGGGTGAAGACGGCAACCTCGGACTCGCCGGCCACCGCCAGACGTATGGCGCGGTGCTGTGGGACATGGATACTCTGCAAGAAGGCGACCGGATGTACCTGCAAACCGCTAACGGGTGGTGGATCTATGAAACACGCCAGGTGCACATCGTGGAGCCCACCGCGGTCGAAGTACTCGACCCCAACCCCATGAATCCTGGCGGTCCGGCCGACGGTCAATGGCTCACGCTCACCACCTGCCACCCGCCGTACACGGTCTTAGAGCGCATGATCACCCACGCCGAACAAGTCGATTTCGTCCCGCTGAATGAGGGGCCGCCGACTGAAATCGCTGACTCCGTCCACAGCATGACCGAGGAGGGATAGCGTGTACGCCTGGTTATTCTATATATTGCCCGGACCAACTTGGTTCCGCTGGCTGCTGGTGTTGGTCCTGCTGGTCGGCGTGATTGTGGTGCTGATGGAAGTTGTCTATCCGTGGATCGCCGAATTCGGATTCTTCTCCGATGCCACCCTGGATACCGGCACCCCACCCGGTGAGTAACTGGTAGTTCAGATTTGTAGGAATGTTTCCGCTGGTCGAACGGTTGATGTTGATATGACTACTTCTGTTCCAACTCCAAATCCATCTCATCACCTCGCCGCGTCCCTGCCCGAGGGTGTCGTAGAATTCGGGCTGCACACCTTCGGCGACATCACCCAAGATGTCGAAGGCACTCGCGTCCTGAGTCACCCCGAAGTCCTGCGCAATGTGGTGGCTGAAGGCGTGCTCGCCGACCAGGTTGGCGTTGACGTCATTGGCGTCGGTGAACACCACCGGCCGGACTATTCGGTGTCTGCTCCCGATGTGGTGCTCACCGGTATCGGCGCCCAGACCGAACGCATCAAGCTGATCTCGGCGGTGACCGTGTTGTCCTCCGATGATCCGGTGCGCGTCTTCCAACGCTTCGCGACGTTAGATGGCATCACCTCTGGCCGTGCTGAAGTGTCGCTGGGACGCGGCAGCTTCATCGAATCGTTCCCGCTGTTCGGATACGACCTGAAAGACTACGAAGTCTTATTCGAAGAAAAACTTGAGCTCTTTGATCTGGTCCGACGCGAGGAACCCGTCAACTGGTCGGGTACCACCCGGGCACCGCTGGAAAACTACTCGATTTTCCCCACCACGGCACACGAGCACGGCCTGCCGACCTGGGTCGCTGTGGGTGGTTCACCACAGTCTGTGGTCCGGGCTGCAAAATATGGCATGGGCCTTGAACTAGCGATTATCGGCGGCGCTCCACAGCGATTTGCTCCGCTGGTCAAGCTCTTTCACGAGAACATTGAGAAAAACGGCTTCGACCCGCGCCGTGTGGCGGTACATTCGCACGGTTTTGTCGCCGAAACCGACGAACTTGCGATGGAACGCTACTATCCGTATTGGCACAACTCGATGTCGGTGCTGGGCGCTGAACGCGGTTGGCCCTC
>CALBOC010000106.1 GCA_937896705.1 uncultured Micrococcaceae bacterium
AGCGGTAAGATGTGTGCGTTGTCGACCATGTCGTTAGTCTAGGCCCCATGCACCCAGATTCTGTCCATCAGTTGCCGGATGATAATTTGCCGGCCACCCGGCGTCGCCGCCGGGTCCTTCGCGCGCCCGGGTCGCGCATCTGGGCGTGGTTGATCATGCTCGTGGTGATGGCCGGTGGTTTCTGGGCGGTCTATACGAACTTTGTGCTCTCCTCGATCGGTCAAGTGCTGGATCATTCGGCCCTGGCCTCGGCCGAATTGCAGTTGCGTTCCCTTCACGGGGCTTCCATAAGTCTGTTGGCGGATCTGCCCATCGTGGTGGCCTCGGTGGCCGCCGTCGGATTCTTGGTTTTGACCTTGTGGCGACGACGCTGGGCCGCCTCACTGATCGTGGCGCTGACCTTTGCGGCAGCAAACCTCACCACCCAAGCTCTCAAGGTGATCCTGGAGCGTCCCGAGCTGGCCAATGGGGTGCCCTATTACACGGGCAATTCGTTACCCTCGGGTCACGTGACGTTCGCCACTGCAACCGCTGCGGCCGTGTTCTTATTGGTGGCTCCGCGCTGGCGATCTTTTGTGGCGCTGACCGGCATGCTCTTTTCGGCCACCGTGGGCGTAGCGACGTTTTTGAACGGCTGGCACCGCCCCGCCGACATTGTGGCCGCCTACCTGGTGGTTGGATTCTGGACTCTGATCGGCGGGTTTATCATCTATCGGGTCTCGGTGGATTACAACCTGATCTCCCCGCGCTCCCGTGCCCGGTATGCCTCACTTTCGGAAATTCTCTTGTGGTTCCTCGCACTCGCCGGTTTGGGCGGCGCACTGGCCGTGGTCCTGCTGACCGGTGGAATCGGTCAGGTACCCACGGACTTTGCTCAGGTCGCACCCTC
This sequence comes from uncultured Micrococcaceae bacterium, assembly GCA_937896705.1. Lineage (GTDB taxonomy): Bacteria > Actinomycetota > Actinomycetes > Actinomycetales > Micrococcaceae > Yaniella. The sequence goes on from CALBOC010000106.1 coordinate 890, forward strand.
GACCCGGTGGTTTGGCTTCGGCGCCCTGTTCATCGGCGGCGCCTCAGCGGCCGTGGTTGCCTTATTGGCGAGTTTCTTCCGCTGGGAGGCCGGTCGGGAAGCGGCGTGACCGATCCGACAATCGATGCGTTAACCGTGCGCGAACAAAACGTTCTAGGATGTTTCCCATGGCATCGTTGCGCACAGTGAATCAGCAGGACGTCGAACCAAAAAACAAACTCGACAAGTTTTTCAACATATCTCAACGTGGTTCGACCCTCGGTGCTGAAATCCGTGGCGGGCTCGCGACCTTCCTGGCGATGAGCTACATCATTGTGCTCAACCCTCTGGTCCTGTCGGGGCCCGATGGTTCGGGTGGCGAACTCGGTATCTCAGCGGTTGCAGCATCCACGGCACTGATTGCCGCACTGATCACGGTGCTGATGGGGTTGTGGGCTAACCACCCTTTCGCGCTGGCCGCCGGGCTGGGCGTCAATGCCCTGTTGGCCATCACCATTGCCACGACCCCGGAACTAACCTGGCCCGAAGCGATGGGACTGGTGGTGCTGGCCGGGTTGGTCATGGTCGTGTTGGTTCTCACCGGGTTTCGAACCGCCGTCTTCCGGGCGGTCCCCGACCCCATCAAAACCGGCATCGTGGTGGGCATCGGCCTGTTTATCACGCTGATCGGGCTGGTGAATTCCGGGTTTGTCCGTCGCGTCCCCGACGAAGCCGGCACCACCGTGCCGTTGGGGTTGGGTATCGGCGGGGAGCTGACCGGCTGGCCGGTCTTGGTTTTTGTTGTCGGCCTGCTGTTGACCGCGATCCTGGTGGCCCGGAAAGTCCCCGGCGCCATCCTGATCGGCATTGTGGTGTCCACGATTTTCGCCAACATCGTCGAAGCTGTCTTTAACATCGGCCCGTCGGTGGATGAGGCTGGCAATGTCAACCCTGAAGGCTGGAGCCTGGTCGCCCCGTCGATGCCCGGGTGGAGCGCCCCGGATCTGAGCCTGTTGGGCGAATTCTCCTTTAGTGCGTTTTCTTCCATCGGCGCGGTGGCAGCAGCCCTATTAGTCTTTGCGATCTTGCTGTCCGTATTTTTCGATGCCATGGGCACCTCGGTGGGCCTAGCACGCGAGGCCGGCAACGTGGACCAGGTCGGCAACATCCCCAATCTGCACCGCGTGCTCCTGGTCGACGCCGTGGGCGTGTCAGCCGGTGGTGCCGGTTCGGCATCCTCGACTCAGATCTTTGTCGAATCCGGGACCGGGATCGGCGAGGGCGCTCGCACCGGTCTAGCCTCGGTGGTCACCGGGGTGCTGTTTTTGGCCGCGATGTTTTTAACCCCGCTGATCTATCTGGTGCCCTTCGAAGCCGTCGCCCCGGCACTGGTCGTGGTGGGCTTTATGATGGTCTCGCAGGTGACCCAAATTGACTGGAACGACGTCGGCGCCGCGATCCCCGCGTTCCTCACATTCGCGCTGATGCCATTTACCTATTCGATCGTCAACGGCATTGGTGCCGGGCTGGTCGCTTATGCGGTGATCCGGACCGGACAAGGCCGCTTCCGCGAAGTCCACCCGCTATTGTGGGTCGTGGCCATTGCGTTTGTGTTCTATTTCGGCATGGGCGTCTTCGAGGACTTGTTAGGACTCTAAGTCCCTATAGTGGAAACCATGACTGCTACCCCTCCAAAAGCCACACGAGTTCCCGTCACCACGGTCCACCACGGCGTGGAACTCACGGATCACTGGGACTGGCTCAAAGACCCAGACAACCCAGACACCATTGCGCACCTCCACGCCGAAAACGCCTACACCGACGCGGTGACCGCAGATCAACAAGCACTGCGCGAATCGATCTTCGCTGAGATCAAGTCACACACGGTCGAAACCGACATGTCGGTGCCCTCGCGCATTAACGACTGGTGGTATTTCACCCGGACCGAAGAGGGCGCCCAGTACAGTGTGCACTGCCGCGTGCCGGTGGTCGATGATTCGTGGGAGCCACCCCAAATCCAGCGCGGCGAACCCCTGGATGGTGAACAGGTCATCCTGGATGGCAACGTCGAAGCCGAAAAGGTGCCGTTCTTTTCCCTGGGTGGCATGACCGTCTCACCCGACGGGAACCTGCTGGCCTACCTGGTGGACGAAACCGGCGACGAACGCTTCACCCTGCGCGTGCGTGACCTGCGCACCGGTGAACAACTGCCCGACGAGATTCCCGGCTTGGCCTACGGGATCGCCTTTGACCCCTCGGGCACCCGGGTGTTCTACATGGAACCCGACGAAGCCTGGCGCCCGTATCGACTCAAGTCGCACCGCATCGGCACCGATGTTGCCATCGATGCGCTGTTGCACCAAGAAGACGACCCCCAGATGTGGGGCGGGTTCGGCTTGAGCCCGGATAAAACCAAACTGATCTTGGAACTGGGCAACTCCGAGGTCACCGAAACCCACATCCTGGATCTGGAAACCATCGCCGCCCCGTTGGAGCTGGTCATCAGTCGGACCGAACGCTCGCTGCACGACGTGCTGCCGGTGGGCGACCAATACCTGATCACCCATAACCGTGCCGCCGACGGCGCCCCGCTGCCCAATAACCAGGTCTCGATCGTCGATGCCGATCAGGTGGCCGACCGTTCCGCGTGGCGCACCGTGTTCGCCCATTCGGAGACCATCAAACTCGACGGGGTCGGCGTCACGCGAGAGTACCTGTTTGCCGCGGTGCGCGCCGAGACGACCCCGCGCATGTGGGTCCTGCCGTTGGCAGGGCTGGGGACCGAAGCCCAAGCCGAGGTCGTCGAACCAGCATTTCCGGAAGAGCTCTACTCCGCTTCACCGGTGGGTCAGCATATCGACTCCCCCTATATCCGGTTGGCTTACACTTCCTGGATCACTCCGGCACAAATTCTGGACTACGATCCGGCCACCAACTCCTCTCATTTACGACGCGCCACCGAAGTGCCCGGCTACGATCCCGACCAATACCTGGTGGAACGCTGGTGGGCCCCGGCAGAATCTACCGACCGGCGGGTCGCGATCCCCCTGACCGTCATTCGGCACAAAGAGGTCGAATGGAACGGGGATAACCCGGCGCTGATTTATGGCTATGGGTCCTATGAGATGTCGTTGGACCCGGTTTTCGGTCCATCCCGGTTGTCACTGTTGGATCGCGGCGTGATCTACGTCGTGGCTCACGTGCGCGGCGGTGGCGAACTGGGACGCGCGTGGTATGAGAACGGCAAGAAGCTTGCGAAAAAGAATTCGTTTACCGACTTTATTGACGCGACCCGCTTCGTGGCCTCATCCGGCTGGGTTCACCCGGATCGAATCGCGGCCATGGGTGGTTCAGCCGGCGGATTGCTCATGGGTGGCGTCTTGAATATGGCACCCGAGCTTTACCGTGCCTGCGTCGCCCAAGTCCCGTTCGTCGACGCGCTGACGTCGATCCTGGATCCTGACCTGCCGCTAACCGCGTTGGAGTGGGAAGAGTGGGGGAACCCTATCGAAGATAAAGAAGTCTTCGACTACATGCTTAGCTACACCCCGTATCACAACGTGCGCGAGACGAACTATCCGGCGATCGCCGCGGTCACCTCGCTGCACGACACCCGGGTGCTCTACGTCGAACCCGCCAAATGGGTCCAACAACTACGAGCCACCGCAACCAATGACCAGGACACTCCGCTGACTGAAGGCGGCTCCCCCATCGTGCTAAAAACCGAAATGGAAGGCGGCCACGGCGGGGCCTCCGGTCGGTACCGCGCCTGGGAAGACCGGGCCTGGGACTTCGCTTTCATCCTGACCGCCCTCAACGCCCAAGACCTCAAATTCACCCAGGAGGATGCATGACCATCAAAGCCGCCATCGTAGGCTACGGAAACCTCGGCCAAGCCGTGGAATACCTCATTAGCAAGCTCGACGACTTCGAGCTCTTCGGCATTTTCTCCCGCCGTCAGACCCTCGACACGGACGCGACCGTCTATCCGGTTGCGGATGCGCACAAGTATAAAGACGATATCGACGTGTTGTTTCTGTGCGTGGGCTCAGCGACCGATATTCCAGAACAGGCTGCTGGATTCGCCGAACACTTCACCACCGTGGACACCTACGATAACCACTCCAAAGTGGCCGAACACTACGCCGCGATGGATAAGGCCGCCAAGGCCAATGACAACGTCGCCGTTGTGTCAACGGGTTGGGATCCCGGCCTGTTCTCAATGAACCGGGTGCTTGGGCTAGCACTGTTTCCCGAGCCCATCCAAAACACCTTCTGGGGCAAGGGCCTCTCCCAGGGTCACTCGGATGCCGTTCGCCACGTTACCGGGGTGAAACGCGGTGTGCAGTACACTATCCCAGCACAGGATGCCATCGACCAGGCCCGGGCCGGCAACGGACAGGGCCTATCAAAGACAACCTCTCACGAACGCATTGTCTACATCGTGGCCGATCCAGCAGACCACGATCAAATTCGCGAAGACATCACCACGATGCCCGACTATTTCGAACCTTATGACACTACCGTGCATTTCGTGTCAGATGAAGAGTTCGACCGTGATCACCAGGGCGCACCCCATGGTGGTTATGTCATCACCACCGGTGAGTTGCAAGGTCATAATGCCAGCGTGGAGTTCAGCCTGGCACTGGAATCGAACCCGAACTTCACCGCGGCCGCCATGGTCGCTTTCGGTCGGGCGGCTGCCCGGTTGAAAGCCCAGGGCAACTCGGGTGCATACACTGTGCTGGAAGTGCCGTTGTATCTGCTCAGTCAGCAATCATTGCAGGAGATGATGGAGACCGGACTGGTCTAACCGCCCTCTTCTACGACGATATGCCCCGCTCCAGTCCGCTGGAGCGGGGCATATTTATCAGATGATGAATGATCGTCTCCA
>CALBOC010000107.1 GCA_937896705.1 uncultured Micrococcaceae bacterium
ACCGTGGACCCTAAACCCGGCTGGGAAGGCAGTCCTGAAGAGCTCGCCCAGATGGGAATGGCTCAAACCTTCCTGCACTGGGGCCTACATCCCTGGGCCGTCTACGGTGTGCTCGGCCTCGGGGTCGCCTACACCATCCACCGGCGCGGCCGACCCGTGTCGATCCGGTGGGTCTTTGAACCACTGATCGGCGCCAAACGCGTCCGAGGCTGGCTTGGTGACACTATCGATGTGCTGGCCATCTTCGGGACCATGGCCGGGGTCGCGACCTCATTGGGGCTGGGCGTCCAACAAATTGCGACCGGGCTAGAACATTTGAACTTTGTAGATGAAGCCAATGTCACGCTGTTGATCATCCTGATCGTCATTATTACCTTCATCGCTACCGCTTCGGTGGTGTCGGGCATTGGCCGCGGGATGAAGTGGTTGTCCTCAATCAACCTCTCGCTGGCTGGAATCCTGACGATCTCGGTCCTGCTGCTCGGGCCCACCTTATTCTTGGCAGAAAACTTCATTGAGTCCGTGGGCGTCTGGTTGGCGAACTTCTTTGAAATGTCGTTTGATATTGGCGCCTATGCGCAAGACGACGGGGGCGAATGGTACTCGACCTGGACCCTGTTCTACTGGGGTTGGTGGATCGCCTGGGCCCCATTCGTTGGGATCTTCATTGCCCGGGTGTCCCGCGGCCGCACGATCCGCCAGTTCATCATCGGTGTGATGCTGGTACCAACCCTGGTCGGTATGATCTGGTTCGGTGTCATGGGCGGCTCGGGTATCTACCGGCAACTCTTTGGTGAAGCTGATTTGGTGACCGACGGAGAAGTCTCACCCGAGGGTTCCCTTTTCACCGTCCTGGGCGACCTGCCGCTGGGCACGGTGTTTTCGATCGTCGGGATCATTCTGGTGGTACTGTTTTTCATCACCTCATCCGACTCGGGCTCGCTGGTGATGAACATGCTCACCGCCGGGGGTCACCCCAACCCACCGGCCTGGTCGCGCGTGTTGTTCTCTATGCTGGAGGGTGCCATTGCGATCGGGCTGTTGTTAGCCGGTGGGCTGGAAGGATTGCAAGCGGCATCGCTTGCCACGGCGCTACCGTTTTCGATCATCATGGTGTTCATGGCCTTAGCCGTCTATCGCGGGCTACGACTCGATGACGCAAGAGCTACCCAGGCCCAACTGGAACGCCGCATGGATCTGTTCACCGAACACGTCGGCGAACACTATCACCTGGATGAAACCGAGGAAGTCTCGGCCCGAACGGGCCCCGACGGCGATCCGATCGACTACCGGCTCTCGCGGACCACTGGCCCGCGCCTCCCCGGACGAGGGGGCACGCGTATGCGCATGCGTGACCTGCGACGGGTCAATGAAGAGCGCAGCAGCTCCGAGCAACAAAAACGGCAGCAACGCCGACAGGACCCAGAGGGCGGGTCGCACCGCCAACCCGACGAGTAATCGTCCCACGGTTGATCCCGCGTCACGTTCTGCGACGCGGGATCAACCGTGACAGACCGTTACCTGTACCTCAAGCCTGGGCTGGTTCGTCGATGTGACGTTGCGGGCGGAAGAAGATCGCACCGACCACCGGCAGCAGCATAATGACCGCGCCCCAGATCAGCGCGTTGTGCATCCCGGTCATCTGCGCGGTCAGCGGGTCTTCGCCCTGTCCGAAACCGACCACGGCTGCCACAGACATCACCGTGATGTACAGTGCCGTTCCACCGGCCGCGGCAACTTGTTGCAGGGTGGAAAAGATCGCTGAACCGTGCTGATATAACCGACCCGGCAGTGAACTCAGCGCCGAGGTCATCAGCGGCCCCATCATCATCCCGATGCCCACCGCCATCAGGATGTTCCACAGCACCAGGATCCATAACGGGCTGGCGGCGTTCAGGGTGGTCATGCCCCACAGTCCCGCAGCGCCGATGATCGAGCCGGGAATTAGCAGCGGTCGGGCACCAACCGCGTCGAAGGCCCGACCCACGAAAATCCCGAGAACACCCATCAGAATGCCAGAAGGTAGCATCACCATGCCCGCGACTTGGGCATCAAACCCCAGGACCTGTTGAATGTAGATCGGCAGCACGATGAAGGTCCCGAACATCGCCATATTCGCGGCAATCATCAGCACCATCGCAAATGAATATGTCGGCACCGCGAACACGCGGACGTTGAGAAACGCATTATGGCCCAGGGCCAGTTGGCGCAGCACAAAAATAGTCAGCGAGACGCCACCGATCGCCAACGGAATCCACGCCGGTACCAGCGCGACGCCGCGAGCCGCTTCACCCAGCGAACTCAGTCCATAAATCAGGCCCGAAAACCCGACCGCAGACAGTATGACGGATAGGAAGTCGAGTTTCATCGGGCGGGTGTCGGTAATATTGTGCAGCAATATCCCACCGACGATCAGCGTGACCACCGCAATGGGTAGGACGGTCCAGAACATCCAGCGCCAATCCAGCTGCTCAAGGATGACGCCACCCACGGTCGGTCCCAACGCGGGGGCAGCGGAAATGACCATCCCGACGATGCCCATCACCCGGCCGCGTTTTTCAAACGGCACTAGATTCAACACGGTGGTCATCAGCAGCGGCATCATAATCGCCGTTCCGATCGCTTGGATGACGCGTCCGGCGACCAGCACGATAAACACCGGCGCCAATGCTGCCACGAGCGTGCCGGCGGTAAAGATCAGCATCGCGGTGATGTAGACGCTGCGCAGTCTGAATCTGGTCAGGATCCAGCCGGTGGTTGGAATGACCACGGCCATGGTGAGCATGAACGCGGTGGTGACCCACTGGACCGTTGCCTCGGTGATGTTGAATTCTTCCATCAACCTCGGTAGCGCCACCGACATGATGGTCTCATTGAGAATGACCACAAAGGCCGCGACTGACAGGATCGCGATGACACGAAATGGACTTGCGGGCATCGTCGTGGGTTCAGACATAGCCGCACCGACCTTTCAGCTGTACTCAATTTGGAAACGCAAAGTCGGCCCGGTGGGTCACTTTGTACGGGGTGAAGTCTGCCAGAAGTCGTGCAGGTCTCGAGCTTGACATCGAGTTTTCACCTTTTGATCCAACACGAAAAGCGCTAATCCTGCAAATCTTTGCCGGTAGTCTCCGGGGCTAAGAAGAACATGGCCACCACGGCCACGACCACCAGCCCGGCGGCGAAAGCAAACGCGCCGGGCAGTGTCATAGCGGGCACCAGGTGGGTCACAAACAGTAGCGGTCCGACCCCGGCCGAAATGCGGGATACCGCCGATGCCCACCCGAATCCAGACGACCGCAGGTCGGTGGGGTAGACCTCCGAAGCGTAGGCATACATCACCGGAATGGCCATTTGGATGATCAGCCCGTAGGCCAGCACCAACGGTAAAACTGCGGGCGGCACGTGTAAGAACATGGCCAAGATCACCAACAGGATGGACCCGGTGATCGCCGAGACTGCCAGGAGGGGGCGTCGCCCGGTCCGTTCGACTAAAACCGTGGCCAACAGGGCGCCAATTAGGCCGATGGCCGACATGCCGCCGGTGGTCAGAAACGCTTGGGTTTGTTCGAATCCGGCCTCCATCAAAAATGTTGGGAGCCACTGCAGAGACACGTAGTAGACGAACATAATGGTCAAAAATAATAGCCACACGGCCAGGGTGGTCCGCCAGGAAAACGCCCACACTCGACGCAGTTGGTCCCACAGCGCTCCGGTCGACATCTTGGGGATGTCTTTCATGGTGTCGAGACGGTACTCGACGGGTCTGGCACCCGTGGCATGGACCAGCCGGTCGATGACCTCGCGTGCCTTGGCATGCTGATTGGTGCGGATCAAAAACATTGGCGATTCGGGAATCCACAGGCGCACAAAAATCAGCAGCACCGCAGGTAAGACCATGGCCAGCAACGGGGGTCGCCAGTCGGCCCACATGGTTACGAACCAGGCTGAGACAAAGCCGGCAAGGGCCGCGCCGATGGGCCACCAAGCGTCCATCGCGGTGAGGACCCTGCCGCGATGCTTCCGTGGGGTAAATTCTCCGACGAGGGCATAATCCACCGGGATGGCACCACCTAACCCAAAACCGGCGATAAATCGCAGGATCGCAAAGACCACGAGGTCGGTTGCGAAGACGCCGGCCACCGTGAAGATTGCAAACACTGCGATGGTGGCGGTGAAGGCGGCCTTGCGGCCGATCCGGTCGGCGATGGTCGCCCACACGAAGGCGCCCAGGGCCATCCCCAGCAAATTAGCGGTACCGATCCAAGCGGCCTGGCCCGGCGTGAGGTTCCACTCGTCGGACAGCAACGGGATGAGAATCCCGTTGAGGGAGACGTCCCAAGCATCGAACATGAACCCCAGACCGCCCACGATAAAGATGCGGCCCTGGACGTTCCATTTCCACGGCAGGGACTGGACGACTTCGCTGCCGGAAGGTACATAGTGTGTCTGCGTCACACCCCCATGTTACTGTTGGCTGTTCCTGGCCAGGACTAAACGGTGGAGACCTCTTGTGCTGCGGTCGCCAAACGAGCCAGCAGAATCTCGGGGCGCTGGAAACAGCCGTCGCTTAATCGTGATGCTCTGCAAGCCGGGCACGTTGCTGTGATTGCTGTGTATGCCACTATCTGTGCCGCAGCGAGGCGCCAGGATGACGACATATAAGATGTGATATATCTAGACAGCCGTCTTGTCGAGTTGCGGTGTTCATGATTGCGGCGCGGTAGAATGGACCATGCCTTGAATCTAGGTTGGGAACAATTTTTATGGTGCACACAGCTTTTTCGCCCGCGGTGGTATTGCAGGGTCTTCACATGACCTCGTTTCGTGGACTCAAAGCGTGAACCAGTCTTCTCAGCGAGAAGACCACCAAGAGGTGAGTCAGATCGGCCCCGTACCACTCGTTGCCACATGGGTCGTTTCGGTTTTACTCGGTGTGATCATCCTGACCGGATTCCTGACGGTCGGGGCATCGCCCGCTTCGGCAGAACTGCGAAAGGAAGCCCCAACTATGCCACGAGATGTCTCGTTCTATAACGAATTCGACGGATCCTACTACCACGTGTATGCCCAAGAAATCGATTGGGAGCAACCGGTCGGTGTCGTCTACTACTTCAGTGGCGACTTCTTCAGGAAATCTGAAAGCGAATTCCATCACCCGCGCGGAGCAACGCTACGTACGTTAGCCGACGAAGCCGCGGCTCGAAATATGCTCCTCGTGGTGCCAAAGAGCCCCGCCGATCGAGGCTATGAGGGATATACGTGGTGGGAAGACGGCGACGACAATGCCGTCTGGTTCCGGGAACTGCACGACCAGATCATCGCACGATATGAACCTGCATCGGAAAAAATCTGGTTTATGGGGTACTCGGGCGGTGCCGAATTTATTGCCCAGCAAATCCTGCCCGAATTTCAAGAATCCTTCGGGACCGGTGGTGCACTCATGGTTGGTGGGGGAGGGCCGCCCGCCGACGAGGTGACCGTGCCTCGTGGAGTGCGCGAGATCCTAAGGCTCATGTGGGTGGTCGGAGAGGACGATACCGCCGGCTCAACCAATCCGCCAAGTTGGTCCGCACTAAAGGCTGCACGGTCAGGAGAAAAGTTCTATCGACAACGGGGATTTGCGCACACGACGCTCCAAATCGCTGAGGACACGGATCACCTGGACTATGAACTCGATGAAGTATTAGATGCCCACTTCGACCACTTTGGTGTGCCACGCACCAATACCAATGCAACAGTGACCGCCATCGGATGGTCATCGCTCGGGCTAGCGATCACCGGTGGGCTCGGAGGCCTGTTTGCCTGGCGCCGTAAGCGCAAACAGCGTGAGCACTAGGCACGTGTGCGCCAGGCCAAGCCTAGATAATAAGACGTCATGACGGTGTTCAACGGTGCCGATAAGCTCGACCACCCGTCAGGTTGAGCAGGGTGGCGTTGCGTGCCGACCACATCTAAAGCAGGATCACGCAGCAAACCGGTACCTAACGCTTTCAGCATGGCCTCTTTTCGGGTCCACGCTGCGGTGACCTCATGGACAAGACGTTTTTGCCGCAGCGCACCTAGCGCCCGTTGATCATGCGGATGCAACAGCGTTACGAGCTCAGTCGCCTGTCTGGGCGTTTGTAATGTCTCAATATCAATCCCGACCGGGGTGAGCGCGGTGGCCACAACAATGACCGGGGCACACCGAGATACTGAGGTCCACACCTGTCCCAGACTCGTGTTCGCCGTGCGTCCTGCGAGCACCTCGGCGCTCGCAGGACGGGCTCGTTGCGGATTGGCGTGTCCCATCGCCGGATAAAGCACGACCCTGGAATGGTGAGTTTCAAATTGCTGGGCGACGGCACGTGCCAAAAGACCTTTTGCTCCTGTGAGATCCCCGTCGTGCGGATCGATCCACCCGAGGCCAGCAAGCTGCGCGGTGGTAGCACAGTGGACGGTGACGTGCTCGGGTAGGTGCGGATGATGCCACTTCAGGGCATCAAGTGACGTTGCGTCTGGGCTGTGTCGCAGCACCTGACAAGCCTTGGGTCACAGGCCTGGGTACGGTTCTAACGGTGTCCTTGACGCTGCGTCGGCTTGCACACTTGCGTGGCAAACGCGGCGACGCGCGCAACACCCTGCTCCAGCGGCCCGTGCTCGTAGAGCTTGCGCCATAGAATCGCAAAAGAAACTAACACGATCGCTTCCAGGGTGAATAGTGCCCAGCCCGTGACCAGGTCATCCGCGAGGGTGAGTAGGAGCAGGTGGCCTACATAGATGGTGAGCGGCATAGAACCAACGTCGATGATGGGGCGCAGCAGCAGCGGAAGTTTCTGGGTGAGGGCGATGAGCACACCGATGGCAGCCAGCGAGAAGCCACTACTGGCGGCGATAGACCAAGGGGTATCGGCCAGAGGGGCAGCGCTGAGTAACCAGCCGGGAGTGGCCGTAGGGAGGGGGCCGTCGGTCCCGAATTCGAGGAAACGATCCACTTGAGTTGGGGTTGCACCGGGCATCGAGCTCCACACCGTACTGTAACCTTCTGGGCTACGGATCAGCATCCAGGACACCAATTTGGCACCGAAGCCGACGAGCAACCCAACGGTGATTAATAACAGCGGCGTACCGGGACGCAAGAGGGTCAAACGACCAATGGCCAGCCCAAGGCAGAGGAACGCAACCCAAGTGATGGCCGGAAACGTGCCGGTGAATAGGACCGTGGACAGTACTCCGAGTGGATCCTGGAAGAGGTTGGAAAAGACCGGATTGGCGTAGTACCCGTCGCCTTGAACCTGGTAATCGACTGCGTAGCGAATAATGGGCAGCAGCACAATCATCGCTATGCTCAACACCAACAGCTGTCGCCCGCCCAGGCCATACAAGGGCAGGGCAAGGAGATACATGGCGCCGAGATAGACGAGGACATCGGTTTCTGCCAGGTCGACGAGCGAGTTGACTGCCAAGCCAAGGCCCACGAGTAACACTGCACGAAACGCAGTGTTCAGCCGCGACCGATCAACTTGTCCTTCCAGATGGCGTGCGTTGGCCCCGGTCTGGAACCCCAAGCTGATGCCGGCTAGGACGCAAAACAGCGCAGTAGCTGTCCCGGCAAATAAGGTCCAACCCCATGTCGCTTCGCCGGTGGCTGGGTCGAGGCGAGGCAGGGTGTGCACCGCCATGATGGCCAGGAGAGCAAAACCTTTGGCCCCGTTGAGACCCACGAGTAGCTCTTTAAGCAAGTGCCGTCGTTTTTCTGTGGGTGTCGGAAGATACTCCGCAAACGCCCCGGTCACCGATGGGCTGGCGGACTCTCCCGTCCAGCGCGGTCTGGGTGGCCGAGGCCCGGGCACCGGCGGAACCTCCAGCGGCATTGTTGTAGAGGCGTGTTTTGTTATTGTCGGGGCGTGTTTCTCTATTGTCGGGGCGTGCTTCTCTATGGTCATCAAGACCTCCGTGACAGAAAGTGAGTGAGCAGTAGCGGCTAGTTCTTCAACAAAGCCGGGGTAGCATCCAACGCAGCCGGGGCGTCATCGTGAATAAATTGGACGGGGTTGCCCTGCCAGTAAGTATCTGGCGGCAGGGTTTCGTCGCGTAGGACCAGTGAACCCACGCCGACGACGGATTTGTCACCGATCGTAGAGCCGGGCAACATAAAGCTGGAAGCGCCCAGTGTGCCGCCGGGTTCAATCCGTGTGCGGGACAGTGCCATGACGCGGTCTTGGAAGAGGTGCGTTTGCACCACGGTCCCGCGGTTGATCGTGGCTCGGTCGCCGATTTCGATGAGGTCGAATTCTGGTAGCCACCAGGTTTCACACCAGACGTCGCGGCCGATCTTGCTACCCATGAGGCGGGCATAGACGTTGAATAGCGGAGAACCGATACTCACCCGCACCAGAGCTGGAACTGCCAAGGACTCTGCAAATACATCGGCTAATTCGTTGCGCCAGACGAACGTGCTGAACAGCGGATATTCGGTCGGGCGGAAGCGGCCGACCAACAACCATTTCGCAGCGACGGCAAGCAAGGTTGACACTACTCCGGTTGCCAACGTCAATGGGAGAGCAGCAGCGATGGTAATGCCAAGGGCTGCCAGTTGTGATTCGGTGGCCGCCAGCTGGGTCATATACACGGCGTTTAGGGCAACTACCAGCCCCAGCTCGATCCAGACGGTGATCATAAACGGTAGGAAGCGCAGGACTTCGACCGATCCCCGGGCCCATTTAATACGCCGAGGTGGATGGTAGGTGGCTTCTGCATCAGCTTCTTGAACGGTCCGCGGGATGGACTGCGCCGGGCGACCCAGCCATGACGTCCCGGTGGGGGCAAACCGCGGTGTCGATGACATCACGGCGATCAATGCCTCCGGCGGGAGGTCGGTATCCGGACCAACGATGGCCGAGTTACCAATGAACGTGCCCTCACCGATCACGGTGGTTCCGATGTGGACCCAGCCATGACGATGCCGAGTGCTAGTCACCAGAGCATGGTCGGCAATGAAGGTTCGATCCTGCAACCAGGTGAGGTGGGGGACGGTTTCAATTGTGGAAATCTCGGTATCTCGACCGACTTTTGCCCCCAAGAGGCGCAAGAAAGTCGGGGTAGCGAGCGAAGCATAGATCGGATAGGCCGAAATCAAAGTGCGCTGCAAGAGCGCCTGGGTGAACCAGACGGCCCAACCGGTAGCCGAAGCTTCCAAGAAGTACCCGGGCACAATCCAGCCGGCCAAAATCCTGACCAGAATGATAACGAGTGCTAACCAGGTGATCACCATCAAGATGGCGACCAGCGGTACCCATGCGGCGACGATGAGCGCGACCTGTTCAAAGCGTGTCAGGTCGATGATGATCGGCAAAACAATTGCTGCACCGGGAATGATGGCCAGCACAGGCAACAACGTCATGATCAATAACCCTGCGCCATGCGCAAAGGCCTGGGTGGATCTACGCCAGCCCCCTAGGTCTCGACGAAGCAGTTGGTCGTGTGGCCAGGACACTCCGGAGTCACCTTCGTAGCGAATCGGCGAGCCACCCCAGAGCTCACCTACTGGGATATCACGACTGATGTGGGAGCCAGGGAGGACCTCACTGAAGGCACCGACGGTCACGCCGGGATCAACAATAGAACGCGTGCCAATGCGCGCGCCGTCTTCCACGGTGATCGCGCCCACGTGGACGGTCCCACCTTCAACCCAGTAGCCATTCAGATCGGCTTCGAATTCAATGGTGGCTTGTGCCCCGACTGTGACCAAACCACTAACGGGTGGCAGATTCGCAATATGAGTACCCTGGCCAACCCGGTTGCCCATCATGCGATAAAACGTCCGAGCAAAAACGGTGCCGGCAACCGACTCCAACCGCAGCGAATGCAGGAACCGTTCGGAAGCCCACAGCCGCACGTGAGTCCACCCGCCGCGTTGATACGAACCGGGTCGGATCCCGATGGTCAGCAGGCGAGCGACTGCGCTTGCTTGCAGCATTTTGCCGGGCGTAGAAAACATCAGCAGCCAGCCGACGATGACCGGAAGGACGGGCACGGAAGGCACCCATCCGGCGTTGACTGTCCAGCCCAGTAGCCACACCACGGCGATCAGTGCAACAACATAACGCACTGCATTGAACCCGTAAGTGGCAACAATGAAGCCCAGTTGGAAAACCTTGGGCCACAACGGCAGCGGGTCCGGCATGGGTCGATCGGACTCGACGCTCTCTAAGGAATCCAAGTAAGCGGCCATGGACGCCAGTGTCGGGTGAGCGTACAGCTCACGAATCTCAGCGGTCGCATGCGAAGTACGGATATTGGCCATCAGCCGGGCCACCTGGACTGACCCGCCGCCGATCTCAAAAAAGTTTGTCGCCGAAGACATCGGTAATGGGCCCAGCTGATCGACCCAGAGGTCTTTAAGCCAGGCTTCCGTTATAGAGAGGTCCGAATCATCGGCAGCATCATCGCTGGGCAGCGGCCACGGTAGAGCTTTTCGATCGACTTTCCCGGAGGTCTTCATCGGCAGCTCATCGACTACGGCCAACATTGGCACCACGCCACCCGGCAAACGCTGCGACATAAGATGCCGCGACTGGGCGATGTCGATGGTCTCGCCGGGTTGTTCTGTGAGGTATCCGACCAAGATCTCTGCGCCACCATTGGTTTTTTGCAGGACTGCGGCACCCGCGCTGACCCCTGGTAGCTCCGAGAGGTATTCATCGATCTCCCCGAGCTCAATGCGTTTGCCACCGAGCTTGATCTGATCATCGGTGCGGCCAACAAAAATTAGCCCTGCCTGCTCGGCCACCACCATGTCACCGGTTCGATAAGCGCGTTCCCAACCTAGCGATTTCAGTGGAGCGTATTGCACGGCATCGCGTTCGGCATCGAGATATCGTGCGACACCGACCCCGCCGACCACCAGTTCACCGGTCTCACCCCATTTCACGGGTTGCTCGGTGACAGGATCAACGACGGCCAGATGCCAGCCGGTGATCGGCCGACCAATACGAACGGGAGGCTCCGGGGCCATCATGGCGCCCGATACGATCACCGTGGTTTCCGTGGGTCCGTAGGTGTTCCAAATCTCGCGACCAGGTTTCTCGAGACGAACGATTAAATCCAGTTGTATGGCTTCGCCGCCAAAAATGAGTAGGCGAACAGCATCTAAGGATTCCGGTGGCCACAG
>CALBOC010000108.1 GCA_937896705.1 uncultured Micrococcaceae bacterium
CGGACTTCGGCTGCTGGATCGCCATAGTGTTCGGGGCGCATCCAGGCACCGGCGACCATTTGCTTGGCGCCGTGGGCCTCGTGCCAGGGTTGGATCGACGAGTACCGGACCGGGTCGTAGTTCCGACCGGCCAGCGCACCCAGGGTGACCGGGGCGTACATCGGACGCCAGGTGGTCGTGCCGGTTTCGGCAATGGTTTTGCCGGTGGCTTCGGCGACGATGGCGATGAAGTTCACCAGTTCGATCTTGCCCTGCAGTGGGCCCATGGTCACGGTGGTGAACCGCTTGACCAGCTCTGCCGAGTCGAAACCTTCCTTGACCGATTCGATGAGGTCCTCGGAAGTGATGTCTTCTGAGTAGTCAACGAATCCGTGGGTCGAAGACCGGAACAGTTCGGGATGCTCTGGGGTCTCCAGCGGCGTGATTTCGGGCAGCGATGGCTCGGTGGCCTCACCTGCATCGGTCGCGGTTGGAGCTGAGGCGATCTTCTGTTGGCGTGCTGCCAGTGCATGAGCTGCCGCACGGGCACCGACTGATGCGCCGTTGTCGCGCAGTTGCTGGACGCTGCCGTCACCGGCGATACCCCCGGCAGCATAGACGCCTTCTTCGGTGCCACCCGGCAAAAAGCGAGCAGCCCGTGGCTCGTAGTAGGGCACATCCCCGGACATATTCAACAGTGAGGTCGGAGCGGTCCACCCGGTGGCCGTGATCAACAGATCGGCCTCAATGGTTTGACCGGTTGAGGTGTGCACGCGGGCGAGTTTGCCGCGGCGGCCCTCGGCCTTGACCACAGTTTCACCACGCCGTGCATCAACCACGGCAGCGACATCCACGCCAGCGCGGCGCAGATCTTCTATGGCCGCATCACCTTCGGGGTTGGCGGTCAGCACGACCGCGCGCTCACCGGGGCGAACCGAGTAGAGGTTGATCAGGCGACGTGCCGCGGTGGACAGCATGACACCGGGCAGATCGTTGCCTTCAAAGACGTACGGGCGTTCCAGCAGGCCGGCGGCAACCACCAGGCTACGAGCACGGGTTTTCAGGATGCGTTCTGCCATACCCGGTTTGGGGTTGCGCTGGACCACGGGGAACCAGTTGTCGTCATAGCGGGCGGCAACCGTTGCGTTGGTGTAGACCGTGATCTGCGGGTGGGACTCGACCTGGGAGCGCAGCTGACGGGCCAGCTCGCCATCGGCCCAGCGCAGGTGTCCTCCAAGTTCGTGGTCTTCTTCGACCAGCATGACCGTTGCGCCGGCTTCTGCTGCCGCCAAGGCGGCTTCCATCCCGGCGGGACCACCACCGGCGACCAGCACATCGGTGTGCGCGTAGCGTTTCTCGTAGGTTTCCTCGGGGGTTTCTTCGGAGACTTCACCGCCGTGTACGAACCCGCGCAGGACTTTCTGGTACATCGGCACCAGGAAATTTGGCTTCATGAAGGTCTTGTAGTAGAAACCGGGGCCCAGAAAGCGTGCACCGAGCTGGTTGACCGACCGCACATCGTATTTCAACGATGGCCAGGTGTTCTGCGAATTGACGTTCATGGCGTCTCGGATGAGCCGGTGTGCGCCACGGACGTTGGGTTCGTCATCGACCTGCATGATCGTGCCCGGATCGTGCAGGGTGCCGGTCAGCACACTGCGCGGGGCGTGGTATTTCATCGACCGGGAGAAGACCCGCTCACCTGCGGCATATAGTGCCGAGACGATGGTGTCGCCTTTGAAACCGGTGTAGGTTTTGCCGTTCCAGTTGAAGGTGACGCGCTTGGAGCGGTCAATCTCTTCGTTGGCTTGTGTTGGTAGACGCAGTGGTTGATTGGTGGCATCAGACGGTGTCATCGAACGTCTCCTTCGGAACGGATAGTTTCAGAGCGAATCGCTTTATTCGCATACGTGTCGCGGTGCAGGGTGAAGAACTGGCGGCAGCCGGCTGAGTGGAACCACATTTCTTTGGCCACACCCCAGGTGTTGTTGCGGTAGTAGAGATACTCGTGCCATTGCTGCATGTCGGTGTCTGCGACTGCTGGGCGCGGCGGTTTTTCACCGTGCTGCCGGAATTCGGTGGCGTTGCGTAGCCCGCACCACGGGCAGGTAATTTGCATCATGATTATGCTCCTTGTCGTGATATCGGGTTAGTGGCCAACCGCGGCTGCACCCTTCTCACCGACGAGTTTGCCGGATGAGAAGCGATCTAAGCCGAAGCCTTGGATGATTTCTGGCCGTTTGCCGGTGGCAATGGTTTCTGCCATTGCTTCGCCCGAGACCGGGCCGGCTTTGAACCCGTAGGTGCCCCAGCCGACGTCGACGTAGAACCCGTCGACTTCGGTTTCACCCATGATCGGGGAGTAGTCCGGTGTCATGTCGCACAGCCCGCCCCACTGGCGCAGCAGGCGCATCTTCGATAGCGATGGCATCAGGCTGAGCACGTTGGTCGCCAGGCCTTCGACGAATTCCAACGTGCCGCGCATCGAGTACGAGGTAAATGGGTCCACGCTGGCGCCGAAGACCAGCTCGCCTCGGTCGGTTTGGCTGACATAGACGTGCAGGGTTCCCGAGACCACGACGGTGCCCAGGAACGGTTTGACCGGTTCGGTCACCGCTGCCTGCAGCGGGGAAGTGGTGACCGGCATGCGGACACCGGCCATATCGGAAATCAGGGAAGCCCAACCGGCGGTGCAGTTGACGGCGGTCCCGGTGGCGATGTTGCCCTGGGAGGTTTGAACGCCGGTGACTTTGCCGTTGTCGACGTCGATACCGGTGACTTCGGTGTGCTGGATGATGTGCACACCCATTTCGTGGGCGGCACGGGCATAAGCCCAGACCACGGCATCGTGACGGATGGTACCGCCCGGTGGGTGGTAGAGCGCCCCGAGGATCGGGTACCGGGTGTTTTCCGAAACATCCAGGTAGGGGACCAGTTCTTTGATCTCATCGGGACCGATGACTTCAGAGTCCACGCCCTGGGCCTTATTGACTTCGGCGCGCCAGCGCATCGTGCGGACCCCGCCGTCGTCGTGGGCCAGTGACATGTGGCCCATCTGGACGAACATCAGGTTGAAGTTCAGTTCGTCGGATAGGTCTTCGTAGAGTTTCAGCGACCGGTCGTAGAACCGAACTCCTTCGGGGGTCAGGTAGTTGGAGCGCAGAATCGAGGTGTTGCGACCGGATCCGCCTCCGCCAATGTAGCCCTTGTCGATCACGGCGATGTCGGTGATGCCGTGGTTTTTGGCCAAATAGTAGGCGGTAGCCAGCCCGTGGAGGCCGCCTCCGATGATCACGACCTCGTAGCTACTCTTCATGTCTGGTTGGGACCAGAGTTCCGGCCAGCTTTCTTGGGTGAGGCCCTTGGAGAAGAGCTGGAATGCGGAATAGCGCGAGCGGTTGTTGCCGTTATTTGTAGTAGTCACCACGCGTATCAAGTCCTTAAAATACGAGAATGCTCGTTGTTGTCTACGGTGTCGTATCGGATATTGGCGCATGCGGGCGCACCAATACGTCGTACTATTTGGATGGTCAGTGTGGATCGTGTTCTGGGTTACTTTTCCCCAGGTTGCCACCGCGTGATAGGCCTAGTCAAGGATAGGGAACCGGTGCCCAACTGCGGGCTCAACAAGGGCCATAGACAGCACGAAACCCGCCGTGAGCGGCACAAAATCGAGGATGAAATGCGTGTGATCTAGGCAACTAATCGAGATCGTTCCTCAATCAAGAACGATTGTGTGCAAAAGAAAAAGGCGACTTATTCGACCCGTGGGGACGGGATCGGTCTCAAGA
>CALBOC010000109.1 GCA_937896705.1 uncultured Micrococcaceae bacterium
CCGACCCCGGAACACAACGACTACTGTACACAATGTTCGTCACATTGTGGAGTGTCCGGCTCAACTATTCGTCATCCGCAGACATTTTCGTTAGCGACGCCGTCTCAGCGGGTGTGAGCACAGTAGCCGGGAAGGGCCCTGCAGCCGCTAACTGGGAACGCAGGGTAGCCACCTCATCGCGACCCATGGGTAACCCTGGTCCTGCCGCCAGCACCGCGTTGCCAGCAAGCTTGCGCTCCACCGTGGATGCATCAGCCAGCGTCCATGCGCCACTGAGACCCCTGGCAGCGGTCACCTGTTGGAGAAGTCGCGCCTGGTGGCGGATGAACTTGAGTCCCTGGTCATCACCGATATTTACCAGCAGGACGCCCTGATCAGAGAGTCGCTGCAAGACCTCCTGGTAGAACCCGGGGTCGCATAAGTGGGTGGCGGTGTCCGGGCCCGTGAAGATGTCTACGATGACGGCATCGAAGTATTGCTGGTCTAGCTCTTGGAGCTTGGCGCGGGCATCGCCGGTGATGACGCGCAATTCGGTGCCGACCGGGAGAGGTAGTTCGGAGGTCACCAGCTTGATCAGCGCCGGGTCGAGCTCGATGACGGTTTGCTCGGAACCCGGACGGGTCGCTTGCACATATCGTGCCAAAGTGAGTGCTCCAGCGCCTAGATGCAAGATACGGAGTGGCTGGGTTGGTAGCCAGCAGATATCTAGGACATTACCGATGCGGCGTAGATACTCGAATCTGATCAGGCTTGGATCGTTGAGATCAACGTGTGATTGGACCTCGCCATCAATCTCCAGTACCCAGCCGTCATCGAACTGGGCGGGTATGATTCGGGTTCGCTCGGTTAATTCAGTCATCACGTCCTAGCGTAGCTGGAAGTCATGAATCACTCGACTCATCTCGAGGAAACCTCATACTCCAGTTGCCCGATTCATGGCAAGATCATCGACTCCAGCCGACCGATCTGACTTGGAAACGCTGATGCCGGCGATGTGCCCGAACACCCTGGACGCGCTCGATCCCAGCATGACTGTCCACCGTGGCTCGTCCGTATTCTTGGGCTGCTGGTATTCTTTGGTTGACTACGATGGCCTATCGGAGTTCTGTCCGCCGCTTGATCAAGTGACCCTCTCAAGACCGTGCAGATGGCGTTACGAATGCTTGATGTCGAATCGGATCTAAAAAACTGCTGCTCTTGATTCGCGTTATTGTTCGCGAGCAGGGAATGAGCCTCATCACGATACACGAAGCACGGGAGCTGTTGGAAGTCGCCGACCTCATTCATACGCGTCCTGGCAAACGTTTTTATGTTGCGGATCATCCGACTGCCGCGCCGTATTGCCGGACCGTGGCGATCACCACCGGAATACGAGTCGCCTTCGTTGCGGTTTTCGCAGTGATACTGGCTTTGCTGGGTTCAGGGGTGGCCCAAACCGCTCAGGCTGCGGTGCCGCCTGAGCACTTTGATACCGCAGCCGTGGACTCCTATGTGGAGCACTACCTGGATCGGCACGGACTGGTTGGTGCACAGATCGCCGTTGTCCACCAGGGCCAGGTAGTGCATATCGCCGCATACGGTGAGTCCACCAACGGTAAGACAACCACTGACACGCCGATGGCAATCGGTTCGGTGAGTAAACAGATAACCTCGTTTGCGCTGTTACAACTCGTTGAAGACGACCTAATTGCCCTAGACGACCCGGTAATCAAGCATCTGCCGGAGTTCATCCTTGCTGACGAACGCGTCGTCGACATCACGCTACGGCACCTGCTCAGCCACACCTCGGGATTGCCAAGCCCCGTGATAGTGGCACCAGCTAGCAACCTGCATGAAGGGGTTCAACGGCTATCGCAATGGGAGCTTGCATCCGATCCGGGCCAACAATACCGGTATAGCAATATGAACTACCACGTGGCCGCACGCTTGATTGAACATGTCACTGAGATGCCATTTGCCACGTATTTGAAGGAACATATTTTCCAGCCACTCGGGATGCACGACACGCGTACGGTCAACACCACCCATACTGACGATCCCGGGCTCCAAGACGGGCATGTCACCGCCTACGGTGTCGCGTTATCGTTGCGAGAGATGGAACAGCTGGTCGCGGGGGCCGGGGGAGTTGTGAGTACAGCTGAGGATCTGTCCCAGTGGCTGGCCATGCTCACTAACAACGGCACAACGCCATCAGGTGAGCAACTGTTAACACCAGAACTGCTTGAGCAAGCCCAGAGTGCACAGCCTGGGACCGATGGTGAAGGTTTGGGCTGGCACCTCAGCGGCGAGGACGTGGAACCACCTCGAGTGGGGCATTCGGGTGCAATCAGTCGTTATAGTGCCCAGCTCGAGATAGTTCCCGAAAGCGGCTACGGCGTTGTTGTGCAACTAAACAGCTACACTCCAAGCCGTGAGCATTACTACAGCATCAGCTCGGGGATTCTTGATATTACTGAAGGTGCCACACCCGTAGTAGGGGCACCTGTGCCTACTTTCCTAGACATGGGCTTGGGACTCATGACAGTACTGGTGGTGATCCTGACGGTGCTCGGAGTCCGAAGATCAGACCGGTGGGCACAGCGCCGCTCAACATGGTCCGCTTGGCGATACGGGCTGCGTCTCTTGCCGCAGGTTATCGGGCCGATCGTCGCGGTGCTACTGTTTGTGCTGCTACCGACCCTCAACAACAATTCATTGACTACCAGAGATATTTTCGGTTTCTGGCCAGCTGTGATGATATTCCTGCTTGCCCTTGCTGTTTCAGGAATAGTGATAATCATCGCCCGCGCCAGCCCTCGCATAGGAATTGAGGCAACGTACCACTCTGGCGAGACACCAAAAGGCTGAGCCCTGCCCCCGTTGCGTCATGAGCGACTCGGGGCAGGGTCTCAACATCAACTGATACCGGAGGTATCAGACAGAGTAATACAGCTCAAACTCTTTGGGCGAGACCATGGCTTCCATTGGCGCGATTTCGGTTTCTCGTTTGAGATCGATCCAGGTTTGAATGATGTCTTCTGTGAAAACATCTCCGGCCAACAAGAAGTCGTGGTCCTCCTCGAGCGCATCAATGGCTTCTGCAAGGGTGCGCGGGGCTTGCTGAATGCCTGCTGCTTCTTCCGGTGGGAGCTCGTAAAGATCTTTGTCGATCGGTTCGGCCGGTTCGATGCGATTTCGAATACCATCAAGGCCGGCCATGAGCTGGGCTGCAAATCCCAGGTAGGGGTTACCGGATGGGTCAGGTGCGCGGAATTCCAGTCGCTTGGCTTTCGGATTCGAACCGGTTACCGGGATACGGATCGCAGCTGACCGGTTGCCTTGGGAATACAGCATATTGACCGGTGCTTCAAAACCTTTGACCAGACGTTTATAGGAGTTCACGGTCGGGTTCGTAAATGCCAAGACCGCCGAAGCGTGTTTGAGTAACCCGCCAATGTACCAGCGAGCAGTATCGGACAGGTTCGCGTAGCCGCGTTCATCGTAGAACAGCGGTTCCCCGTCCATCCACAATGACTGGTGGCAGTGCATGCCGGAACCGCCATCACCAAAGACGGGTTTTGGCATAAAGGTGGCGGATTTATTAGCCTGTTCCGCGGCACCTTTGACGATGTATTTGAATAACTGCACGTCATCAGCGGCACGCACCAGGGTGTTGAATTTGTAGTTGATTTCGCCCTGCCCGCCGGCTCCTACCTCGTGGTGGGAGCGCTCAACTTCCAGACCAACTTGATCAAGCAGCAGTGAGATATCGTCGCGCAGGTCGGCGTGCTTGTCGACCGGCGGGACCGGGAAATACCCCTTCATGGTGCGGTTGCGGTGCCCTAGGTTGCCACCTTCGATTTCAGTGGCATCGTTCCAGAAGGCCTCATCTGAATCCAGCGCAAAGAACGAACGATGGGGGAGGTGCGTTTCGAATCGCACGTCATCAAAGATATAGAACTCGGCCTCGGCGGCGAAGATCGCGGTGTCCGCAATGCCCGTCGATGCCACGTAGTCTTCAGCTCGCTGAGCTACGGACCGCGGGTCGCGAACGTAGGCTTCACCAGTGCGCGGTGACAAGATGGAAAAAGACATACACAGGGTCTTGTGTTTACGGAACGGGTCGATGAAGGCGGTGCCGACGTCCGGAATCAACTGCAGATCTGAGTCGGCAATGCCGGCGAATCCAGGAATCGAGGAGCCGTCAAAGAGTTGCCCCGTGGTGAAGAAGTCTTGGTCTACCGATTTGGCGGGGACATTGAAGTGGTGCTGGCCCCCGAGCAGATCGGTGAACCTGATATCAACAAAAACCACATCTTCGTCCTGAATATAAGATAAAACTTCTTCGGGCGAGGTGAACATTGTCACTCCATTCATTGCGTACAAGTTGGTACCAGCGTATCGAGTTTGCACAACACACAGAAGTGCTCAGCCGCGAAGTCGCGGGAATGGGGCCTAACCCACACTGCCCGCGATGACCAATGCTCAGATCTTGCGACAAAGCATCTAAGCTAGAGACGATGAGCTACGCACAGAATCCTTCACGAGAACCACGGTGGGCCGGCGAGTTTCTAGGTTTACCGGAAACCGGACCGGCCTCAGCGGCCTCATACCCACGCCGTATCGGAGCGATCTTTATCGACTGGTTCGTCGCCTCAGGAATAGCGATGTTAATAGAACCCGGAAACTCGTGGTTGGTGCTGGTGATCTTCGTCGGATTGCACTTCGCACTATTATGGCTGTTCGGCACGACCCTAGGTAAGCGAGTGTTTAAGATCCAAGTGGTTCAAGTCGGTGGCGCGACCATCAAGCTGTATCAGGCAGCCATCCGTGCGGTACTACTGGGGCTGGTGGTTCCTGTGCTGGTGATCGACCGGGATGGTCGCGGTTTACATGACAAACTGGCCGGCACTGTGCAGATTCATATGTGAATCGCACAATACCGGCCAGTGGAGACCTAAGCGGTGAGTTGGGCTACCGTCCGCGCATAGCCTTGCGATCCGGACGCATCCGGTTGGGGTCGATTCCTTTTGGAATACCCAGGTTATTGACCGGTAGCGAAGAAATCCGCTGTTCTACCGCGCGCACTTCGTGGCGGTTGAGGGTCTTCTTCATGCGTTTGATTGTCCGCTTTACTTCGTGCAGTTCGACTTCATTGGGACCGTGACCCACTTGCAGCACTCGGATGTCGACATTCGGCAGGAAACGCTCTAAGTGCTTGCGCTGTTTTTCTGCCAGCCGTTTCGCACGGTTATAGTCACCGTCAGCGACTAACACGACACCGGCTTTCCCTGTTGCGCGGAAGACAGTTTCCTGGGTTCGCGGGTTGACTGCGACGGGTTCATCTTCCACAACCCAACCTCGGCCCAGCTGAGACAGGGCTGCGCCCGCTGCCCCCGGGCGGCCATCAATCTGAGCAAACGCTGCTTTTTCTGCCTTTTTATTCATGATGATGATCGCAGCAAGCAGCCCCAGCGGGATGAACATAAGCGTCCAGAGCACCGGCGAGCCCGTGAGTAGACCTATCACCAGACCCACAACTAGAGCAGCGACGAACGCACCGATCATCCACCACAGGACGGACGGATCGTACTTGCGAGTCATTTTGAAGACGTCGCCTATTTGTTTGAAAAAGCCGCGCTTATTCGCTTTCTTGGCTTTTTTCTGTTCTTTGGCCTCAATTTTCTCGGCTTTGCGGCGAGCTTTTTGCTCCGCCTTGACGGTCT
Source organism: uncultured Micrococcaceae bacterium (assembly GCA_937896705.1). Lineage (GTDB taxonomy): Bacteria > Actinomycetota > Actinomycetes > Actinomycetales > Micrococcaceae > Yaniella. The sequence goes on from CALBOC010000109.1 coordinate 5,706, forward strand.
TGAGGTCTTTTTTCGACGCTTTCGATGCGCCAGAAGATTTTAGTTCAGCCATGATGAAACCTATTCTAGCCCTAACCCTGTGGATAACTTAATCGTACCTGTGCGCTTTCGGGCATCATAGAGCATACCCGTACGAGGAGAAAAACGGTGAATTACCCTCACGAGCGTCCATCGGTATCGCTGAGCTCTCGCATCGCCTCGGAACTCGTTCCGGCGGAGCTCACTGCACTTGACCAGTGGCGCGTTCAGCGGCACCTGGGCAGTGGTTCTTCTGCGACCGTTTGGTTGTTGGAACATACCGGCACCCAACATACTGTGGCGTGCAAATTTCCTAGAGCTGCCGATGACCATCCGCAACTTTCGCAGGAAGCTGAGCTTGCTGTTGGTTTGGCACATGAGAATCTTATCCGCCCGGTGAGGCTTGACGCCCATCCGGAATTGGCTTCGGCACAGCAGGCAGGAGCTACGTTTTGGGAATACTTGCCAGCAGGCTCGTTGGAGTCACTCATTAGTGCGGCAGGTGCCTTGAGCATCGCCCAAACCGTGACAGTCATGGTGCCGATGATTCAAGCGACGCAGTATTTGCACGAGCGCCAGATCGTCCACGGAGACTTATCTCCGGCAAATATCCTTTTTGATCTGACCGGACGGCCTGTGCTCATTGACTTAGGGACGGTCCGCGCGACAGCACACGCGTTTCATGCTGCCGGGACGCCGGGGTTTGTGGCACCAGAAATCCTAGGATCCGATCCGCAGATGGCCGGGCTGGGTGGAGCCGCTGATGTCTATTCGCTTGGCGCCATCGGATGGTTCTGTCTGACCGCTACGAGTCCGGGGTCTGCCCAGTCGCGTATGCCCCTGAATACACTGCGGCCCGGGTTGGATCAGGAGATTGCAGAAGTGTTGGAAGCGTGTCTGAGCGCGGAGCCGACGCTGAGACCCGCACTGTCGCAGGTACTCACCGCTGTGGCACGGTGGGCTGATCCCGCGCCGGTGGATTTATATGCTGCGGTCGATGAGGACTCCGCGTTATTTTTGCCCACCAGGAAATCGTTCAAGCAGCAGCGATCCCGTGGCCGCCGGTCGAACCGCGATCGATCAAGAGCTACTCGAGACGCAGCCCGCTCTGTGCCCGCGCGCGATCAGGAGGTGACCAAGGCTACGCTGCGACGACGCAGGCTGTGGCTAGCGGCCAGCGCGGGCACCTTGGTTGTTGGAGTACTGGCTACCACGCTCTTCGTGGATCAGCGCCAGACGGTGACCCCAGTGACCGAAGAGCACGCGGTCGCGGAAGATTTCCAAAAAGTTGTCGATGAGTTGGCTAAAGCCCGAAGTCAAGCCTGGGCGTCGGCTGATCCTGACCAAGTGGTGGGATACGCTGTTGAAGGCTCTGAAGTCTTCAGTGCGGATGTAGCGGTGCTAGCGGATCTGAGAGCATCAAACACCACCCTTGACGGGATACGTATGCGCGCGGTGGTGGAAGACATCGAGTCTACCGACCACCGCGCCGCACTGTCAGTGACGTGGCGAACGGATGGGTATGTTCAGCGGGATGCATCTGCTGAAATTATCAGCACCAGCGATACGCGAACCGAACATCTGGTGCTGCACCTGGTGGAGACGTCAACCGGGTGGGCCCTGAGTTCCGTGGAAGCCATCTGACCTAGATCTCGAGAAACCAAAAGCCGCAGAGAACTGATGAACAGCTCTCTGCGGCTTTTGAGTGTGGTCGGGCGGTTAGAAGCGCCAGAGCGTCGCCACCAGGGCAGCGATTACTCCGGTGCCCCCGGTGGCATGTGCCAGACCGGTGGAAACCTCTTCGCCTCGGTTAATCTTGCGACGACTCAGCAGCGCGGTGACAAAGACCATCAGCCCCAGGATCAGTTTGATGCTGAGCTTGATGCGCTGTGCAGGGTCTTCGATCCCGTTCATTTCGGCGAGGCCGAACAGTACGAGACCGGAGATGATCATGAAGATCGCGCCATACCACTGTGATTTCGTGACAGTGGGGTTCTTGAAGTTGGCTAACCAACCTCCCACGATGGCAGCCATCGACAAGATGTGAATGGCGATGAAGATGGGGTAGACAATGTCCATAGGGTTAGTGCGGGTCCTTTCAGAGGCCTAGCTCGCCACCGAATTCGCCGGCTTCAAGACGGTTTTTCAGCTGGGTCATGAAACGTCCGGCGTCGGCGCCGTCGACGATGCGGTGATCGTAGGTGAGGGAGAGGTACATCATGTGGCGGATCGCGATGACGTCGTTACCTTCAGCGTCGGTAGTGACCATTGGACGTTTGACGATATTTCCAGGGCCAAGGATGGCAACCTGCGGCTGGTTGATGACCGGGGTATCAAACAGCGCGCCAAACGAGCCCAGGTTTGTGATGGAGAAGGTGCCACCGGACAGTTCATCTGGTTTGACCTTGTTATCACGAGTACGCAGCGCCAAATCTGAGATGGCGTTGGCAATACCCTTGAGGTTGAGGTTGCCAGCGCCCTTGATGACCGGGACCAGTAAGCCACGTTCGGTATCGACGGCGATGCCGATATCTTCTGAGTCGTGATAAGTGATCTCTTTGGACTCGGCATTATATTGGGCGTTGAGCGCAGGGTGGGCTCGCAGCGCTTCGGTTGCCGCCTGGGTGATGAATGCCAGGAAGGTGAGGTTGACACCATTTTCGGTCTTGAAGCGTTCCTTGACTTGATTGCGCAGTTGAACGATCCGTGTCATATCGATCTCATGGACTTGGGTCAGCTGGGCTGACGTATCCAACGATTCCATCATGCGATCGGCAATGACCTGACGGATGCGCGAGGCTTTTTCGGTGGTGCCGCGTTTGGATGGATCAATTGACGAGGATGGATCTTTCGGAGCTGGGCGTGCAGCAGTTTGACCGGTCCCAGCAGCTGCTGCTGCTGGGGCAGGAGCTTGGCCCTGCTCATCACGAACTTCGTACTCTTTTGCTGCAGCTGCAGCGAGCACGTCTTGTTTCCGGATGCGGCCGCCGACGCCAGTTCCAGTAACTTCTGCCAGATCGACGCCTTGTTCACGAGCGAGACGACGTACCAGCGGGGTAACATAGCCGTCACCGCGTGGCGTCTCGTCCGGCGAGGAGGGCGTGTCGTCAGCAGCAGGCTTGGACTCGGGTTTTGGTGCCGGGGTCGGCTCAGGCGTCGGTTCTGATTCAGGCTCTGGCTCGGGTTCTGAAGTGGCTTCGGACTCTTCTTGTTCCGGCTCTTCTTCCTGCGGCGCTTCCGCTGAAGTCTTTTCTTCCTGCGGTTCCGAAGGTTCCGATTCTGCCGGCGCGCTATCCGAGGATCCGATGAGCGCAAGAACTTCGCCTACTTCGATGTCTTCGTCTTCTTGCACCTTAATTTCCAGCAGGGTGCCCGCGACGGGTGATGGAATCTCAGTGTCGACTTTATCGGTGGAGATCTCTACGATCGGTTCGTCGACTTCGACCTCATCGCCGACCTCTTTCAGCCAGCGGGTGATGGTGCCCTCGGTGACGGACTCACCAAGTTCTGGCAGCTTGACTTCCTCAGCATCGCCTGATGCCGCAGGGGCCTCTTGTGCTGGTTCCTCGTCGGAGGATTCTTGCTGGGTTGGCTCCTCTTGTTCAGCCGAGTCATCAGCAGGTGCTTCTTCAGCAGCGGCGTCCTCTTCTGCGGGAGCTTCTTCTTCGGCTGAGTCGTCAGCTGGCTTATCGGATGCAGACTCATCAGCGTCGCCGACAACGGCTAACGCCTCACCTACCTCAATGTCTTCGTCTTCCTGGACCAGGATTTCTAGCAGGGTCCCGGCTACGGGTGATGGAATCTCAGTGTCGACCTTGTCGGTGGAGATTTCCACAATCGGTTCGTCGACCTCGATGGTGTCGCCGACTTCTTTGAGCCAACGGGTTACGGTACCTTCAGTAACCGATTCGCCCAGTTCTGGCAGAGTAATGGTTTCAGACATGCCGTCCGGTTTCC
>CALBOC010000110.1 GCA_937896705.1 uncultured Micrococcaceae bacterium
GGGGCCACAGTCACGTCCGGCCCATGTCAAACCGCGCACGCACAGCAGCGACCGCTCGCTACACAGGTAATTTAGTCTGCATCAGTCGGGTCAGACTGAGGTGGGGGATCACTTTGGTCCCGATCGGACTCATCACCTTCGAGCGGAGGGTGGGAGCCCGGTGGTTTGCCGTTAACGATCGGTGGTGTAGCGACGAAGTAGGAATGCCCGGTTGGCGTGGTGACTTCAAGGCCGGCTTGTCGGGCGGTGTGCCGCCACCCGTTATTTTCTTTGATCTGGTTACAGTTTGCACACAAACCGGAAGCATTCTCGTAGCTGGTTTCGCCACCTTCGCGAACTGGTTCGGTGTGGTCGGTGTCCCGAATGGGCGCGTCACACCATGGCGTGCGGCATACGTCGTCACGCAGCATGATCATCCGTCGGATTCCAGCGGGGAAATTGCGGGCGCGGGATTCCATCGCCACGAGTTGTTGGGTTTCTGGCCGGGTAAAGACGCGGCGGAGGAAGACTTGTACGTCTGGGTTTGCCAGCCAATGCTTTGCGTTGGGTGCCGGGATCGGGCCGTGGCCGATGAGCCAGGCCGGCGTCTCGTCGTGACCAAATAGCGTCGCATCCGTCATGACCACCTGGACCTCTGCTGGCACAGCGGGCGCAGTGGTTTGGCCAGTCACTCGCTGCACGAGCATATCGGCCATGATTTGGTCTCGGGTGCGCGGCTGATCAGTAGGGTCAGACGGGTCAGCGGTCTCGCCGGTGCCGACCATCGTTGAGGCGTCTCGACGAAGGCTCGCGTACATGGCCACGGCTTGGGGCATCTGCACCAATGCGGTCAGATAGGCCATATTATCCGGCGCCGGGCGGACCGAGACGCGACGTTCGGAGGCGGCTTTCGCAAGGTGTTTGACGGCGCCGATCTGATCTAAGTGCTGAGCGTGGGCCCGAACTGCGCCGGCTAACTGGCGCGGCCCCAGACTGCCCAACCGCTCGGCAATCAGCGCATCGACCTGCTGGCGATGCGCTGAGGACAGCCACGAGGTTTCTTTCGCGACCACGTGGGCGTGCTCTTCACTGATCTTCCCTTCAGTCAAAGCACGCCGGGTCTGGGAGAGGTCGGTGAATAACGCATGGGCCAGGTTCAGACATCGATTGCCGCGCACCGGGGATTCCCCGCGCGCTAACCCCACTTCAGCGCCGAGACCTTTGCCCCATTTATCCTTCTTGACCCCTCGGACGGCTTCTTCATTGTGGCGCAGTTGCTCTAAGGTCGCGGTTGCGTGCGCCTGGGCTGCGGCACATGCCGCCTTGAGCCGCTCGAGTTCTCGAATCCGGTCGATGGCGTCGGTCTGGGTGGTGACCCCATCGAGTGTTGCGATGGCATCGCGAAACTCGGCGATCTGGGTGACCGCCGGGTCAAGTTCTGCAACTGCTGCAACATGTGTCATACCTCGATGGTAGGTAGCACGCTGCGGCACCGGACCAGTGGAGAGACCGTAGTGGATAACCACGCGGGAGGCACAGTTATCCACAGATTTCAGCACCACACGGTTGACAACCGCGATGACGGAAGTGCCCGGCACCACACCGCTCGAGAAGTCATCGGGAGATAAGATCGTGGAGGTACCCACGCTACGGCCCGCAGATCGGAGTTTTCTTGCGCACTACCGATAACCCCTCCGACGCGCGCTCGCAAACACGACGCAGGCGACGCATCCTCGCGAGCATAGTGATTACCGTCGTGCTTGTTGCCCTGGTGTGGACGGTCTGGGCGTGGCAGAACCCATCGGACCCTGAAAGCACGAAACAACAACCGGCCCCGCCGACCGCAACAATCGAACCCGAACCGGAGCCGGTTTGCCGGGCAGAGGGGGAGTTCGTGGCCGGATTTATGTCCCCACAAGCCGACGACGCAGCAACGGCCGCGCTGCTGGACCAAATGCAAACCGACGCGGTGACCTTCGGCGGTCGGATCGAGCCCATCGAAGCCGACCATTACCCGGACCAGGTAGCCGAGGCCATCGGGGACCGGCAAGCCTATGAATACACCGTGACGATGAACTGGCAGGACATCGACCTGCCCGACACTGACCAGCGTATCCAAGTCGACGACACCGAATACGGGCTCATCCAGGCGACCGACGACGCAGTCGTGATCACCGAATCACCCAACGGCGCCGATGTGTTCCACTCATTGACCCGGGCCACTTCCCAACGCGAGACCCAGGCGTATATTGGGCTGCCGGTCCCACAAATGCGCACCTCGGGCGAAACCTGGCTACCCGATAATAGCTACGCAGAGGTGATCGATGCGTTCAACACGAAATTCGTCGACGCTTATCAGCAGCGCGGAGCAGATGGCTTCTATTTAGCCATGGAAATGCCCCTGACCGATGCCGACCACTGGAACCCGGTCACGGATTACTACGCGCGCCAAACCGAGCTGATTGACGGCATCGACCCGGGCGCCACCGTACTGATCTCTCCGTATCTTGAAGGCCGTGAAGACCGTGAAACTATCACCCCCGAGACCGCAGCCGCCGGCTACCAAAAGCTGCTCGACCTGCACAACGGCACGCACATTCTGGTTTCACCCCAAGATGGCGTGGGAGTCGGAACGACGGCGTTGGAGGCCGACGAGTCACCGGATCATGTGGTCACCGTCGAAGACTATTTCGCCGTCCTCCACGAGACCAACTCGGAGCGGCTCTACGTCACGATCGAGGCGATGCACCCCGGCGGGGGCAGTCCCGAGTCCCGCGAACCCACGACCCGCGACCGCGTCGAAGACCAACTGGACGCGACCGCACCATATGTTCAAGGCGCGATCGGTTTTCAATGGTCTGGACCCAATGCGATGACCGAACTTGATCACATCGGCGACGGAGCCTGCGCGGCCGGCCCCGCTGAGCTGTCATAACTGTTTAGAGCACGTAATTCCCGATGAGTTGAACTAATGCCCGAATATCGACGTTCCCTTTGAACTCGAAGCACACGGTGCCCATGCTACGGCAGCAACGAGACCAACGGTTGCCAATTGGCTCGGCCACAGCACACAATAGCCTGATGCAATTTACCCGAGGAGACGGCCGATGGAAGTTGAGACGTTTACACTCATTCTCGATCTGATGGGCACCTTCGCGTTTGCCCTCAACGGCGGGCTGACTGCAGTCCGGGCCGCACGAGTCGACCTCGTCGGGGTGATTACCTTGGGTATGATCACCGCGATGGGCGGCGGCATCCTGCGCGACATCATGCTCAACGTCCAACCGGCCACCTTCCAGGACTGGCGATACCTGGCCGTGGCCGCAGCCGGTGCGTTCATCGCGTTTGCGTTCTCGTGGATACTGCAACGCATGGCTATTCCAATAGAAATCCTCGATGCGATCGGACTGAGCGTGTTTGCGGTCGCCGGTGCGATCAAAGCGATGAACTTCGATTTCGGGCCTGTCCAAGCGATGATTCTAGGAACGGTTACCGCCGTGGGCGGTGGGACCATCCGAGACGTGCTCATTCTCCGGGTGCCGTCGGTGTTGAGCGAGGGCCTTTATGCGATCCCGGCCTTCATCGGCGCGGGTATTACCGTGCTAGCCATCGAGCTCGAACTTTATGGCATGGCCGCAGCCGTGATCGCCGCCGTGGTGTGCTGGCTGATCCGAGTGATCGGGGTGTATTTCAAACTCAACGCACCGCGCCCGCCGCGAATCGAACCCGACAGCGTGGCAAACTCGCCTCGACCCTCCGATTAAACCCCCGTGTCAGAAGGCGGCTGGTGTACGATAATGGCATTGTGATCAGACTCAATAACGTAACCAAATCCTTTGGCGACCACCAGGTGCTGACCGATATGAGTTTCGCCATCAAACCCGGCATGATGACGGGATTTGTTGGCGGCAACGGGGCCGGTAAAACCACCGCGATGCGCATCATCATCGGCGTGCTGAACCAAGACGCCGGGACCATCACGGTCGACGGCGATCCGATCACCGCGGGCTACCGGGCCCACATCGGTTACATGCCCGAAGAACGCGGGCTGTACCCGAAAATGAAGGTGCTGGACCAACTGGTCTACCTGGCCCAACTCCACGGCAAGTCTGCCGCGCACGCCAAGCGCCGCGGCATGGAACTGCTCGAACGACTCAACCTTGATGCCCGAGCCAACGACAAACTCGAAGAGCTCTCGTTGGGGAACCAGCAGCGCGCCCAAATCGCGGCCGCCATGGTCCACGACCCGGTCGCACTGATTCTTGATGAGCCCTTCTCCGGGCTGGACCCGCTGGCCGTGGAAACCACCGTCGAAGTGCTCCGCGATGCTGCCACCGCCGGTGCGCCCGTACTGTTTTCCTCCCACCAACTTGACCTGGTCGAACGGCTCTGCGACGAGCTGGTCATTATTGCCGACGGACAGGTCCGCGCGGCCGGAACCCGCGACGAAATCCTGCACGCGACCGCCCAGCCCGAATGGGAACTGCGCACCACCGCCGACACCTCCTGGATCGATGACACCGGGGTGCCCATCGTCCGTCACCAACCCGGCCAGGTGCGTTTTCTTGCCGACGACGCCGCAACGGCCAATAGGATTCTGACCGAAGCCAGTCAGCGCGGCGTCATTGAACACTTCGGTAAAGTCAGCCAGTCGCTGCACGAGATCTTCAAGGAGACCATCCGATGAGCACCCAAACGCTGCAACGCACCCCGTTCACCACCGCCGTCTGGGTCATAGCCAAACGCGAGATCACCACCCGACTGACCTCCAAAAGCTTCGTCGTCCCGACGCTGATCGTGCTGGCATTCATCTTGATCGGTGCGGTTCTGGGACCCAGAGTTACCGATATGTTCTCGTCAACCGATCAGGTGGCCGTGACCGACCAAACCCGGCCGGTCATCTCAGCCCTGGGGGAGGGGTACGCCCCCGAAGTCATGGGTGATGCCGCAGCGGCACGTGACGCAGTAGCCGACGGTGAGGTCGATTATGCAGTAGTGCCGAGTGCTGAGAACCCCACGGGTCTGCTGATCATTGCTGAACGGGATGTTCCGACGGGTGTGATGAACATGCTCTCGGTCATGCCAGACGTCCAGTTGCTTGATGCCGATGCCCCAGACCCAATGCTGGTCTATTTAATCGGGCTGGGTTTTGGTCTGGTGTTCTTCTTCTCCGCCCTGACCTTCGGGCTAACCATCGCCCAGTCAGTGGTCGAAGAAAAACAATCCCGTATCGTCGAAATCCTGCTGGCCACGGTGCCGGCGCGTGCCATTTTAGCTGGCAAAGTGCTCGGCTGCTCGCTGCTGGCCTTCACCCAGGTCGCGCTCTATGCCGCAGCCGGTCTCCTGGGTCTTGCGATCAACGGTGACGAACTGAACCTCGACGGACTGGGCGCCCCGATCCTTTGGTTCGTGGTCCTGTTCATCTTTGCTTTCATCTCCCTGGCCGCCCTCTACGGCGCCGCAGCCTCGCTGGTCTCCCGCCAAGAAGACCTCTCGGCGGCGTCCAGCCCGATCATGATGTTGATCATGATCCCGTACTTCTTGATTATCATGTTCTCCAACAATGAGGCCGTACTGGCCGTGATGAGCTACATTCCGTTCTCGGCACCCGTAGCGGTACCCCTGCGGGTCTACCTCGACAGCGCAGCACCCTGGGAGAATTTCGTATCGTTGGGCATTCTGATTGTCACCGCGATCCTGTGCATCCAGTTAGCCTCGGCAATCTATGAGCGCTCGGTGCTGAAAATGGGTGCCGCAGTCAAATGGTCGCAGGCTTTGAAACGATAAGACCGTTTCCGCTACCGCAGACTTGGCCTAATACGCTTTAGTAATCATCCTCATCCCACGCACACCAGGAGACGTACGTTATGGCAGGGAAACGCAACGCGGGGCTTGCACTATTAGGCATCCTCGCACTCACCGCTTGCGGGACCACAGAGGGCCAAGCCCCCGAGGGCGCCGATGAACAGAGCCAACTAGCCCAAGACGACTCGGCACCCGATGCTGCGGAATCGGACAGTGCTGCAGATCAGGAGCCAACCGACGTTACACGTCAGATGGATGACGCCCTGCAGACCATTACGTATCCGATGCAAGGACACGAAGGCGAAATCACCATGGGGATCTTCGCTCCGGAAGTCCAAGGCGAAACGATGCTGGTGTCGATGCTATTTGAGCCAGAGTTCGATGACGAAGAGACCGAGGGCGTCCAGTTCCGGAAGCTGCACGGCGAGCCGGCGAAAAATGTGCTCATGCCGGTGGTCAGTGATCGCGAGAACTTCAAGGCCTATCACGTGCCCCGCGAAACAACGAACGAGTTCGTACAAGGCGGCGGGTGGACCGGCGGCAGTTTTGGGGCCGGGACCTGGGCCTCGACAATTGGTGATGTCGAGGTTCGCTCCGGTGAACAGTATGTGCACTGGGCGTATTTCCCCGCACCTGAAGACGATATCGACACCGTCGATATTGCTGTCATTCCTGGGGTACAAGAATTTCGCAACATAGAGATCGACTGGGGATCGACTCAATCTGGTTCGGCAGCACCAGAGGACGCCACCGAGGACGATGCCTAAGATGAAACGGTTTCGTCCCTACGGCATGCTGGCCACAGGACTGTTCGGAGTCCTGGTATTTCCCGGCTCCGTCATGACGACTGCCATGCCCCAGAGTCCCGAGCCCCCGCAGCAAGAAGAGCTACCAGAGCTCGCCCAAGACAATTGGGACAGCGCTGTGTTTGCAACCGATTCAGAGCGGGCCATTATGCGTTACGACTTAGATCGGTTTATCGTGAAGCTGGGCGACCAACAGGCCGAAGACGATGACGTGATCGTGCTGGAGGCAGACATTTTATTCGAGCCCAACAGCTGGGAACTACCGGATACTGCCGCAGCGAAGCTCGAAGAGATCGTAGATGAAGTGCCCGACGGGTCCACCCTCTCCATCACTGGTCATACCGACTCGCGACCGGTCCCAGAAACACATGACTTCGACAATCAAGAGCTATCGCAAGAACGCGCCCAAGCGGTAGCTGAAGCACTGGAGGACCAGCGAGCCGACTTGGACATTTCTGCCGAAGGCCTGGGCGATGCAGAACCGGCAGTGGCCGAAGATCCTGACGTTCCGGGGACGTATGCTGCCAACCGGCGGGTTGAGATCCGCTACGGTACCTAACGATCTCAGACAGCGCGCAAATGACCATCGACGCTACTCTGCGCCTGGTGGGCTAGTAGTAGTACGTCCCAGCTTATGGATCGTAATTTACGGTGTCGGTCTGGCCGTTCTCGGTGATGACGGTCAGAGTTTCCAACTCATTCGAGTACCGCCCAATCTTCAGCGCTATATTGCCCGACATGAACTGCGCAGCAGGTTCGTACTGTCCGCCTTGCCACGGTCCGTCTTCCACGTGCACGACGAGGTCGCCATAACGTGGAGCTTCCACGCTGGTGATGTAGCCGTGCGGATCATCGGGCACACAGTCCCGGTAATCTGCCACGGACTCCACGCCACCGCACAGCCCCTGGTAGGTGAAATTCATGGAACGCAACCAGTCCTCGAAGCGGGCGTCTGCCCAAGCTTCAAGCTCGGCATCCGTCTCAAGGGCATCCGACGTGGCTGGGTCGGGGACTGTTCCGTGTGTAGCCTGGTGTTCACCATCCGGCGTTGTGGTGGTCACTTCTAAGGGACCGCTGCTATGCCTGCTGATATACCCGTGTAGGATCTGCGCAAGATAGGGCACGGTGAAAACCCGATCGGGGTCATATTCTCCGCCGCCCCAGGCCTCCGGCATCAGCGTAACAAGCAGCACGCCTTCCCGTGGGGAATCAATCGAATCCAAATATCCGATGGGGTCGCTCGGGCTGCATATCTGGTGTTCTTCGAGGGTCTCAAAAGGAGGGTGGCAATCCTCGGTATAGTTCTCGTGGTCCACATTGTCGTGGTAGACCGTGGTCAGTGTGGTGAGTAAATGGTTCAGGGCTTCCGCAGCGAATGGACCGTCAGTTTCTACGCCCGTATCTGGCTTGTGCGTTTCAACAGAAGTGGGCTCCGGTTGTACGGAAGCCTCAGGAGCTGGAGTAGCCTCGGTGGCTTCCGGACTCCTCGAGCTGCTAGCTTCTCCAGGATTAGCAGTGCAGCCTGTAACGGTCAAGAGGGTTAGGGCGGCGACAGTCATCGCGTTGCGAAGCATGGTTTGATCCTGTCTGTGGTGTGATGTGACGGTGTCATCGTACATGCTGTGAAGCGCGGCATAGCTAGGATGTCACTACCGGGGCGAGCGCGTTGGGGCTTTCCCAGGCTGTTCCGACGGAATGTAGCCAAAAGTTCAAGCCCCTAAAGAAAAACCATGTTTAGAGTAGGTATTACCTCTTCAAGGTGTGAGTGATGAGAAAGTATGCGGCCCCGGTACCCCAGTTCCGGGGCCGCATTACTATTCAAGGGGCTGTAGACCTCTTGACGTGCC
>CALBOC010000111.1 GCA_937896705.1 uncultured Micrococcaceae bacterium
ACCACGTTGAGCCAGTAAATGATGCGATGTGAATTGATCTTGCCCTCAAGATCTTTGCGCTCTTCGGCCTGGCGTACGGTGAAGTCATCGGCGATCTTTTGCACATCCACGGTGCCACCCGACGAAGCTAACCCGGTACCGACTTTGGCATTGATGCGGCGAACCTCACGGACACCCAGCAGAGCGGCGAGCGCGATGAGCATTACCAGCGCAACACCCTGCAGTGGGACCAGCGGTTGATACATGTCACCGGGGTCTTCGCCAATAACGGTGGCTGCACGAATCAGTGGTCCACCCCAGGGAACCATGTTCATGATTGAAGCCGACAAGCTCACAAGCAATAGCAGTAAGTAGCGGCTCATCTTCAGCGCTTGGTACAGCGGCAGCAGCGCTGGAATGGTGAGTAGGAAAGTCGTAGCACCGGCACCATCGAGGTGCGCCAAGGCAGCGATCAACACCGTCCCGATTGCCACCAGAATGACCCTGCCCCGGGTCATGAGGATCAGCCTTCGGATCACCGGGTCGAACAGTCCGGCGTCGGATAAAATGCCAAAGAATATGATGGCAAAAATGAACATCACCACGATGTTCATTACGGAATCCAGGCCAGAACTGAAGAACTCTTGAATGTCTTCTAGCCCAAAGCCAAGCGCAAGCGCGCCGACTACCGGCACCACCGTCATGGCGACAACAGGTGAGACCTTGCCCCAAATCAGCAGGCCAACGGTAACAACGATAATACTCAGACCCGCAATGGTCAGGAGCGTATCCGGTTCAGTCATACAGACTTATCCTCAAGGTGTGAAAATAACAAAGTACCCGGTTACCTTATGGGAGACCGATTGGCCTGTGTCCTGTATGACTCCAGAGATCTAGCAAGCGGAAGGCCACATAGCGCCGCCGCAAACGGGTTGCCCCTCCGAGGCGGGCCGTCCCGATTATGACAAACCGCCAAGTCATCCGATGAACGGCGAAAAACCTCAACGTAGCGGGAATCGAACGGTCCCATACGATTCTTTGCTCAAAAGGCATAGAAGCATCAGATAATACATATCAGAGTGAAAGGAGTGACAATAACCATGTATGCCAAACACAGCCAGAGCAAGCTAATTTAGATCCACTCACGCGTCTGTGACTCTGACCACTGTCTAACATTGTGAACACGGTGGGCCCAAATTCGAGCCGTCTAACTCCTCTGTCACTTGGGGCGATGAGGTGTGCGAATTCGGAGCGGTCTTCTTAGATAACCAGGCGTTTTCCAGTGCTCGTTGAATCAGAATGCCCCCACAACGCCGTCGATTGGAACACCCGACGTCCTTGCTCATCAGCCACGAACTGATGACACCACCCTTAAAGAACAAGCTTTCAGATCGTGAGTTACCTATGAGCTTTACCCCTCGTCATCAGACACGGCTACACTCTCAGTCTTCTTAGCTTTCCTGGCTGTCTTGACAGCTTTGCGTTCTTGTTTCCGTATGTTGAGCTCTTGCTCGCGTTCGCGAGTCACCGCGCGAATTTGTTCTTCAGCTCGATCTACGGGATCCACCGCCAGTGGGGCTTCTCGTCCCGTCCATACTTTGATGACGCTCCAGGCAGCTGCCACCAGGGGTACTGCTAGCACTGCCCCGATAATTCCGGCCAGGACGGTACCGGCCGTTAAAGCCATTAAGACCACGAGTGCATGAAGGCTTAGAGCCCTGGCCATTACGACGGGTTCTAGGAAGTTGCCTTCCAGCTGGTTGACCAGGATCACGACTGCCAACACGATGACTGCTACTAATGGCCCATTGGCCACCAGCGCGATCAGGGTGGCCAGAATTCCAGCAATGGTCGCACCGACGAGTGGGATGAACGCGCCAAGGAAGACAATGACCCCCAGCGGAAGCGCCAGTGGTACCTGCAGGACTAACAGGGCGATGGTGATAATGACGGCGTCCACGGCTGCGATGATGGCCGTGCCTCGAATGTACCCACCAAAGGTATGCTGTGCGCGGTCGCCAGAGGCGATCCAGTGCGCCCGAAAATGTTCTGGAGTCCAAGACGTGAAAAATGCCCAGATACGGTCGCCGTCTTTGAGTAAGAAGAACAGGAACACCAGCAGTAGAACTAAACTGGTGAGAAACGTTCCGGCCGCGCTCACCGTGGTCATCGCGCCTGCCCCAAACTCCGCCGAGGTCAAGAAGCTCGTCACACTATCGATCGTCGAATCGATCTGTTCCTGATTGATCCCGATCCCTGCATCCCCAAGAATCTGTTGTGTCCAGTCGCGCACCTGGTAAAAGCCTTGCGCCGCCTGTTCTATCAGCGTGGACCATTCGTTGATAACAGAAAAGACCAGCCCGGTCCCGATACCACCCAGCACCAGCAATGATCCTAGGAACACGGTCCATGCCGCCAACATGTTCGACATCACTCTGCGACATAAGCGTACTAGCGGCCACAGGGCACACGCCAGGATGATGGCAAGCAGCAGCGGAATCACGACGACCGTCAGATTTAACAAAGCCGCCAGAACTAAGGCAATGACGGCTCCGACGAGCAGCAGTTGTAATGCGCGCGTCCCTAAGCGACCCATGGTGTCGGTCCACAACTGCGACGTTGTAAACCTGGGTGGCTGCTTTTGTGATGCTTGCAACTCTTTCGGGATATTTGCCACTTCGGGCCTCCAGGCTCCTTGAACCGACCGCGTCAATCTCCATCTTGCTCTTTAGGGATTCGGATTAGTGAGCGTCGGAGACGCGGTCTCCGCCACGTCCGCCATCCCCTCAAGGATCCGTGCTCCGCGCTTTGGCATGCCCATTGCGATCATTGGCTCCAGCACTCTTTGCACACCGTGTAACTTCATGGAGAGTTCAGCGGTGATGCTGCTGGTGTTGGCGCTGAGTTCCTGGACGGTGATACTCAGGTTGAAATCCATGTCGGGGACGTTGTGACACCAATCGATGCGGTGGCCGCGGTCAAAGCCTACGACCTCGTATTCGACTTCTTTACGTTTGCCGCGTTCGTCACGCACCATGATCGCGCGACTGCCAACCCCCATCGGTGGCGGAGTAAGTCGCCGAACCTCGACAACTTCCTCTTCCCACTGCGGGTGGTATTCAAATGCGTGGGATCCTACGACCTCAAATACGTCTGGCGCGGGTCGGTTGATGATCCTACTTGTACCTTTATAGTGCACCATGGCCTTACTCCCGCCTATCTGGAGGTGGTGGTGTGGTCACCAAAGACATATCTTCCTCGCCGCCCAGGTCGAGGCGGAAAGGTGGATATTTGTCGGTCATTAGTCCCGCGTAGGCGGCCACGCGGATGACCCAGCGGTTCAAGCCCAGTAACAGATCATGCAGCCCTTTAGGGTATGTTCCCGTGAACAGCAGAATGACGCCGGTGAACAGGACGAGCACACCGATCAGTCCGGCTTCCCATAGCCAGTCGGATTCTGTCGCCTGGGAGGTTGCGGTGGCTGCCCCGCCGACGATAAAGGCAAGGATGATGTAGTGCGGAATGGCCAGCAACCACCATTTGACCAGTACCAGGCCGCGTGAGAGGTGTTGTGGGTAGTCCACGTGCAGGTGGGCGGGATAATCTTCAACTTCGTCCAAGGTGAAGGGTGGATATTGGTCGGTGGCTAGCGCCCCGTGCGTGTAGTAGGTCACGCGCCAGTTCCAGCGCAGGACCCCGACGTTGAAATCAAACAACGGGCGCGGATAGCTGCCGGTGATCAGAATCGCGAAGAAAGCAACAATACTGACCAGCAGGAACGCAACCCACAACAAGAGCAAAATGACATAATGCGGGATAGCCAATACCCATTTGACCAGCCAGAGCCAACGGGAGAGGTGGGGTTCCCAGGCGCCCTGGACGTGTACCGGATACGCTGTGCCCGGCGGGCGGGGAATGTAGGGGGTTGCGGTTGTCATGGTACTCGTCTCGTCTCTACTTCGAGGGTTCGAAGCTGCTCAGCGTCGGCGGTTGTTAGAGGGTGATGCCGACTTTGCCCCTGACCTTTCCAGCGATAAGATGCTCCAGGGCCAGTGGAACTTGGTCAAGGGGGTACGTTTTCTCCAATGCGGGTACGACCGCACCGGAGCGGAAGAATGCATTGAGCTCTTCAAGGTCGCCACTGTGAACAACCCCGGTGAACGTAGTCATCCGTTGTTTCAGAAACGGTGAGAGCATAAGCGCGCGGAATTGCCGGCTCAGACCGGTGAGTCGTCCGTTGTTTTCTCCGCCGACAATCACGACGGTCCCCGTCGGAGTGAGCGCACGACGCAGTTTTGCAAGGGGCGGGTTGCCCGCAATATCGACAATCAGATCGTAGTGATGACTGCCATCATCGAAGTCCTCGCGGGTGTAATCCAACACATGGTCGGCACCGAGGGAGCGAACCAAGTCGAGCTTGGAGGTGCTCGCCACGGCGGTGACCTCGGCCCCGTATGCTTTCGCCAATTGCACAGCATATGTGCCGACCCCACCGGAGGCACCCGTGATCAGTACCCTTTGACCGGACTGAAGTTTCCCGATCTTTCGGAGGGCCTGAAGGGCCGTGACTGCTGAGGTGGGTACGACCGCAGCTTGCACAAATGACAGGTCTACTGGTTTGAGGGCCACGCTATGATCTTTGGCCACCGAGTACTCGGCAAAAGTGCCCTTGCCGACTCCATACACCTCATCGTCGAGGTCGAACCTGGTCACGGATGCCCC
>CALBOC010000112.1 GCA_937896705.1 uncultured Micrococcaceae bacterium
GGGCAATGATCACCACGTCTTCGTCCGGATCATACGTGGCCAGCGCGGCCAGAATAGCGTCGACATTCCAAGAGGCAACCACCTCAACGGGCAACAAGCGCACGGGGCCTTCGATGTGCTGTGCCAGGTCTTTTTCAAGGGACGGATCTGCCGGACCGACCAAGGTCAGGGTGCCGTGTCGTACCGTCGCGGGCGGTGTGATGGGGCCATGCCGTTGGTCTTGGCGCAAAACGGCAATGTGATAGGCGATCAGCGCCGCGCTGGCAGCCAGGAAACTGGCCTCCATCCGGACCTTATACAGGGTGGCCAGGCTCAAAGAGCCCTGAACGATGTCGTGAACGACATCCACCACCCCGGAAATCAACGCGATGACCACGGCCACACCCGACCCACCCAACAGCACCACCAAGTAAATCCGTCGCGGGATGGCCGGTAGTTCGGCGTCCGGGTCGTCGCGAGTGTGCTGCTGGATGCGCCGCCAGTGGAGCCACCACACGCTGGCGCCAATGAGGAACAGGGGCAGCGCTCCGAGCAGGGTGTTGAGCGGGTGATAGTACAGGGATGCCGGCGCGATCGCATCGATCAGCGAGAGGACCAGCATGCCGATACCTGCCGCAGCGGCGAGCGCACCGATGCCTGCGGTTAAGTATTCATACACGCGTTGTACAGCCGAGCGCGGGACCGGATCCAGCATGGTGCGGTGATACCACCACACGGTGGCCCCGATGATCAAGGTGGCCACGGCCGTGGACCAATCAAGCCAGTCGGTAAACAGCTCGGGGTAACCCACCAGGTGCACCAGCCCGTGCCACACCACGCCGTGGGCTCCGAACAGCGCGGTGGTGAGCCCGCCGGCTACGCCCAGCAATAACACGTACGCGTGCCAAGCGGTGTTTCGCGGGAGTTTGGTTGCCGCGCCGAACCAGTAGACACTCCAGATAATGGCTCCGCTGACGAACATACCCGCAGCAGCACCAAGACCCACATAGGGTCCGATGATGATCTCCGGCCCGGTCAGCAGCTCGAGAGAAGTGGCCAACAGGTCGATCAGGCCCCCTGCGGCCAGGACCAACCCGATGGCGCAACCCAACAGCACGTGCGCTACCGTATTGGGCACCGTCAGGCTGCGTCCGATGATGCGCCAGTGCACTGCCCATACCGCTGCCCAGATGGCGACACCGACCAGTGCCTGGGCGTTGAGGTCTTGGGACCCAATCGCGGTGGTGAGTGTCTGTTGGAGGTTGGCTGCCGTCATGGCCGCCCCGGTCAATGCCGCTGTGGTCAGATAGGCCTGGTAGAGCAACGATTCCTGCTCTTGGGGGTCTCTGCGATGTGTCCGGTAGATCCACCAGCTCAACAAGGCTGCGATCGGCAAAGCAATGACGATGGCGGTCAGCGACTGGGCCAAGACGAAACCGTCGTCATCAACCGTGCTGGAACCCAATACACGACCCAGCAGGTCCACGGCACCATTGGCCACGATCAACACGAGGACGTAAAGCAGGACGTATTGAAACCCCCGGCGGAACATTTGGCCACTCAGGGGCTGGCCTTGAAGCCGTCGGGCTGCGGTGACGATGAAGCCAATGCCCCCGACCAGCAGCGCCAGAAGTAGCACGATGATGATCATGGCGTGCCTGCACAACTATAGAGCGGCCACGGCGAGCCGGTAATGAGCCATCCGTCGGTCTCATGTGGGATCAGTTCAAATTGTTCTCGACCGATAAACGGGTCGGAAAAAGCTTCACTATAACTACCGAATTCGACGGCCACGGTCGCATTGTCTGGGCCGATGTGGGCTTGGAGCAAGGACATAGCGGTGTCTTGGGGATAATAGGCTTGCGCGAAGTCTTCTGGCGTGCAGGCCAAGTCCGGGTCTAAGTGAGTGATGGCCTGGGCATAATTTTGGTCGATAACAGCTTGCACATACGTTTGGACGACGGCTTCGGGGGAGTCATCGGGCCAATCGGGTCCCGTATCCCGGGAGGCGAAAATGGCAGAGATAATAGCCACGATCACCACAACTCCGGTGATGATGGCGAGCACGAGGTTCGGCGCCGACTTCATAAGCTCAGTATCCGCCGATCAGCCCGGGTTTACAAGGGCAAATTCGGTGCAATCTCAAAGCAGCACACCCCGCCGCGATCTGGAGGATCGTCGTCCGGTGGGGTGTGTCGTGAAACGGGTTAGAATTCGCGGGCGATGAGGTCTTTCATAACCTCGTTGGTGCCCGCGTAGATTTGTTGGACCCGGGCTCCGGCGTACATCCGAGCGATCGGGTATTCCATCATGAAGCCATACCCGCCCCACAGTTGCAGGCAGCGGTCGATCACGGAGTTTTGTAGGTCGGTTGCCCAGTATTTCGCAGCCGAGGCCTGCTCATTGGTCAGCCGGCCTTTGTCGTGTTCATTGATGCAGTAGTCAATAAACGTTTTGCCGGCCAGGGTCTCGGTCGCGCATTCAGCCAACACGAACTTGGTGTTCTGAAAGTCCATAACGGTTTGGCCAAACAGCGTGCGTTCTTTGGTGTAGTCGATAGTCTGGCGCACGGCTGCCTCTGCCATGCCGATCCCCGAAATGGCTACGGCCAGCCGTTCTTGTGGCAGCTGCTGCATCAACTGCACAAAACCCTGGCCATCTCCGGAAGCCCCGCCGATGATGTTCTCATACGGCACGCGCATGTTCGTAAACGACAGTTCGCGGGTGTCTTGTCCGTGGGCGCCGAGTTTTTCCAACACCCGGCCGCGCTCGAACCCTTCCAGCCCGTCAACTTCGGCTACGACCAGAGAGATGCCGCGGGCACCGGGTTGATCGTTGGTCCGTGCGACGATGATGATCAAGTCGGCTTGGCTGCCGTTGGTGATGAAGGTTTTGGAACCGTTGATGACCAGGTCATCACCGTCACGGGTCGCGTGGGTGCGGACCGCTTTGAGATCAGAACCCGTGGAGGGTTCGGTCATGGCAATGGCCCCGACCATTTCCCCGGAGGCTAGCTTGGGCAGCCAGCGCTGTTTTTGCTCCTCGGTCCCGTAGGCCACCAGGTAGTGGGGCACAATGCTGGAATGAATGGCATAGCCCCAGGAATCGTCACCCGCCAGACCTTGTTCGTACAAGACCATGGATTCGTGCGAGAAGTCCGCTCCGCCACCACCGTATTCTTCCGGGACCGAGAGGAGGAGCAGACCATTATCGCCGGCCTTATTCCATAACTCTCGGTCCACTTCGTGATTTTTGGCGAAGCGGTCCGCATTCGGGGTGATTTCTGCTGCAACGAACTCGCGGATCATTTCGCGCAGGTCGGTGTGTTCTTCGGTCTCCCAGATTGGCGTGTAATTGTCCAAAATCATGGTGATTCCTTAGCGGGTTGAGACCGTTCCGGTCTTTTCAGCAATGGGGGAAATGAAGATGGGCTTGATCAGCCACGCTACCCCAACGGTGACCGCCACCGACAGTGCAAACACCCCGATTCCCCACCAGTCGCTGGCATCCCGGGCCGTGAACATAATGTTGAGGTTATGCAACACTCCCGTGGTGAACACTAAGAACAGATGCACGATAATAAACAGGATGAAATAAATCATCGTGAAGAAGTGAATCTTGCGGGCCACCGGCAGCGTGAAGGCCTTATTGAGACCGTCGGCTTTTTGTGGCCACCAGGTCGACAACCG
>CALBOC010000113.1 GCA_937896705.1 uncultured Micrococcaceae bacterium
ATGTCACCATTCCCGTCGACACGAGAGTTCTTTCAAATTGGCTGGAGCGATCCGGCCTACCTGGAAACGTGGAGCGCCGGAACGAAGCAGGAACAGCGCGCCTTGCTTGACGAGCTGGAGCATCAACCTATAGATGAATATGACCTAGCTGTTGGCGGTGACCCAGTTTGGCCGCAGGGTGTCGAGTGGTTCGCCTCGGCCAAAGATATCGCTGCGGTGCACCTTGCTTTGCAGGAGTATCCAGACCCGGCCGTTCGCGCAATTCTCAGCGGTCATTCTGGAGCTGAGCAAGAGACGTGGGACTACATCGCGTTTAAGGGTGGATCGTCTCCGGGCGTATTGACTGGCAGTTGGTTCGTCGAAGGTACCACTGGCGAACGGTATGTCGTGGTTATCCAGGCCGCAACAAAGGATGCAGCAGGCATTAGCACAACATCCCAAAGAGAATTTTTCGACCTCGCCGACGCTGCGTTAGAACTTGCGACCTCTTAGTCCAACCGGTCGTCATCTCAACCCGTGTCCTTGTTGAAGGCACATCTGCGCGACACAAAAAGGTGCAGGATCACCGAGGAAAGATCCCTTTCACAGGCTTAAACGCTTAGGATCTATTGCATCATCACCACAGCGGGACACGACCCTTGAGGAGAATCTGACATGCCGAACTCGAAGGAAAACTCACACACCGCAACCGCCGAACGTAAGGAAGGCACAGCACTTTCTCGGGCGATGCGCCCGGTCAATCATGTGGTGGAACGTTTCATTCCATCCTCACTCGTTTTCTCTATACTGCTGACCTTCATCGTGGTCATTCTGGCACTGCTTCTGACCGACACCCCGCCCGCTGATTTGGTGGTGTACTGGGGCGATGGCCTGGCCGGCCTGTTGGACTTCATCACCCAGATGGCGCTGATCTTGCTGCTCGGTCATATTCTGGCGAACACCGGACCTATCCGCCGCGCCCTGGGCTTTTTAGGCAGTGTGCCGCGCACCGAACTGAGTGCGTATCTCTTCGTGTTCGTGGTCGCCGCGCTCGCCAGCCTCATCACTTGGGGACTGGGACTCGTCGTGGGCGCTCTGCTGGCCCGAGAAGTCGCCCATCAGGGCCGCGCCCGGGGGCTTCGTCTACATTTCCCGATGCTCGTCGCTGCGGGCTTTTCGGGATTTGTGGTGTGGCACATGGGCTACTCAGCGTCTGGTCCTCTTACGGCAGCCACCGAAGGGTCGTTCCTGGCGGAGTCGCTGGGCGGCGACACGATCCCGATCAGCCAAACGGTATTTTCCGGCTGGAACTTACTCGCAGTCGCGGCCACCATACTGGTGGTCGGGCTGGCACTGTTCCTGATAGCTCCCCGAAGTGGAGACAAGATTTTCGAGCTCGAAGTGGACCTGCGGGAAACGGTCGACGACGGCCAGGAGGAAGTCGTCACCCCGGCAGATAGATTAGATGCCAGCCGTATCGTCACCCTGCTGATTGGGCTGCTGCTGGTGAGCTATCTGGTCTTGCACTTTAGCCGGGGCGGCACATTGACCTTGGATACGGTGAACTGGTCTTTTCTGACGCTCATTATGCTGCTGGTGCGCAATCCATTCGAACTGATTGCCCTGACGAAGAATGCGGCAGCTAATGTTGGCGAAATTCTGCTGCAATTTCCCCTATATGCTGGCATCCTTGGGCTCATGACGGGCTCGGGTTTGGTCCAAATATTTTCTGATGCCTTCGTGTCGATATCGAATCCGGTCACCTTCGGCGTCTTGGCGTTTTTAGCAGCCGGGCTGGTGAACTTTTTCGTTCCATCCGGCGGTGGTCAATTCGCCGTCCAGGGTCCGATCATGCTTTCGGCTGGTTCCGAATTAGGGGTGGACCCAGCGATCACCATTATGGCGGTGTCATATGGGGACCAGTGGACCAATATGATTCAGCCGTTTTGGGCGATCCCACTGTTGGCCATCGCAGGCTTGAAGATGCGCGATATTCTGGGCTACACGACCATTGTGTTAATCGCATCCGGGGCAGTCTTTGCGGCCACGCTGTTGCTGGTTTCCTTATAACTCAAGGATTGATAGCTACGACAATCCGGCTTCGTGCTAGCGACCGTCCCGTGCCGCTGCATCCTGATCGCGTTGTAGTGACCACCAGGTGACTCCTCCGGCTGCGAGGCTCATAACAGCGCGCGGGAACGGAACGTTGATGCGACGCAAACCTTGATCGATTTTCTCATCAGCCCAAAAACTGACCGCCGTGACCAGCGAGACCGCGCCACCCACGGCGGTGCCCGCGGCAATGAGCGCAGCGGTACGGCTGGGCCCCTTTGTGCGAAACGCTGCGGGAGGTTCTGGTGGGCGCAAGCTTTCTCGAGCAGAAGATGAGTACTGAGCGACCGCGACTTTCGCAGCGATTTTGCGGCGTGTTTTAGGGCTCATCACCAGATATGCTGCGCCAGCACCTCCGGCTATCGGTGGGGCCCAGATGAGTCCGCGTCGTATCCACGTGGGGTAGTTTCGGACCGGGATGAGCGTCAGTGCTCCGGTCATAAGCCCTTGAGCAAGTGGATCATTCATGAAGTCTGTTAGACGCTGACGAGTGGCTGATGTGGTGTTTTGACGCATACGGTCAGCTTAGCGATGCTACCGGTCCCGAACAAGACGAAAATCAGCCCAGTGATGCGGTTATGTTGGCCTGCAACCTCAGGATGACGTGGCTGTTAGGTGCCGCAGAATGTCTGGTAGTTCATCGCAAAGGCCATCGGGGCCGGCTGTTCGAGACGCTCGAAGCCTTGCTGGCGTTCGTAGGGGTTGGTCACCGCAGCGAGCAGCGTCTGGAACGTGTCGAGGTTGTGGTCGGTGACGGCGTCCTGGATTGCGTCTTCGACCAGATGATTCCGCGGAATATAGATCGGATTGGATTGCGCGATCTTCTTGGCATCCGGGTTCAGATCGAGCCAGCGCCGATACCAGGACATCAGTTCTGGGCTCACGTCCGCCGGGATCAACCCTGACTCGGCGATATCAGCCAGGCCTGCGAAGAACGCGGTGAAGTCTGTCCCACTGGATTGCAACTGTTCAAAGAGTTGCGTGCTCAAGGATTGTGCATCGTCGTCGGAAGAAAGCCCCAGGCGTTGAGTGAAGCGTTTCGCCCAGGTCTTTGAGTACACGGTCCGGAAGTTCACGACCGCTTCGGTGGCAGCGGTGACTGCCTCATCGGAGGTCATCACGGCGTCATCGGCCGGCTGGATGATGGCGGGTAACAGGGATTCGGCGAAGCGTGCCAGATTCCATTCGGCGATGACCGGTTGGTTCCCGTAGGCGTACCGACCGGCGAAATCAATTGATGAGAACACTGCATTCGGATCGAATTTGTCCAGGAATGCGACCGGGCCGAAGTCGATTGAGTGCCCCGCGATGGTCATGTTATCGGTGTTCATGACCCCGTGGATCAGCCCGACGTGCATCCACTGGGCCAGCAGTTCTGCTTGGTTGGTGACAACTTGCTCTAGCAGTGCCAGCGCGGGGTTGTCGGTCTCGACGGTCGGGTAGTGGCGGGTCAGGCTGTAGTTGGTGAAGCGCTGGAGCAGCTCAAGATCCTGGTGTGCTCTGACGTATTGGAAGGTTCCGACCCGGATGTGTGAGGGGCCGGTGCGAACCAGGACGGCGGCGGGTTGTTCGACCTCGCGCAGAATGTTGCGGCCGGTGGTGATGACCGCCAGTGAGCGGGATGTGGGAATGCCCAGCGCGTGGACGGCCTCCGAAACGAGGTATTCGCGCAACATCGGCCCCAGAGCGGCGTAACCATCGGACCCGGGCCGTGAATACGGGGTGGGTCCGGTGCCCTTGAGATGAATATCGACCAGCATGTCGTTGACGGGCAGTTCGCCGGTGAGAATCGCTCGGCCGTCGCCTAATGACGGCACGTAGTTGCCGAATTGGTGGCCGGCATACCCTTGGGCAACCGGCCGGGCCGAATCGGGCAGCGTATGGCCCAGCATAAAGTTGATGCCCTCGTCGGTGGCTAGCCACTCGGCGTCGAGTCCGAGTTCGGCCGCCAGCCCGCGGTTGAGTAACACTAGCGCCGGATTCGAGGAGGGAGCAGGGGTTGCATCTCGCACGAGTTCAGGAAACGTGTCAGCATATTGTGACGTAAGATTCGGCAGGCTCATGTATCCGCTCCTAAAAGACTGGGTGTTCATAGCGTAGCCGGAGACCGCCCGCTGCCGATAGGGAATGTGTCCAAGGTGAACACCTCCGGTACCGGTTTAGTTCGGCAACAGCCCGAAGATGTCGGCGAATTGGTAGCCGGCCAGGAAGATCACAACCGCGACGATCAGCCAGCCCAGGATATTGGCCACGGGCCCGTTGGTGTATTTGCCCATGATCCGTTTATTGTTCATGACGACCAGTAACAAGATGGCCACGATCGGCAGTAGCAGGCCGTTGGCGGCCTGGGCGATCACAATAATCTGGATCGGGTTGAACCCGGTCAGCGCGATGATCCCACCAACGGCAAGCGTAGACATCCAGACAATGCGGGCCGGGGTGGACCGCAGATCGTTGCTGACGCCCAGCACGCCCGTGATCGCGTATGCGGCACCGAGCGGGCCGGCCAGGGCCGAGGTGAATCCGGCGGCAAACAGCCCGAGTGCAAAAACCCACGGTGCGGCATCGCCCAACAGCGGGCGCAGAGCTTCGGCCAGGTCGCTGCCTTCCTCCGCGGCTAGCCCACGCAAGAACATCGACCCGACTGCGGTCACCATGACCGCTAGCGTGATGATCCCGCCGATACTGATCGACACGGCCGTATCGGTGCGGGCTTCTTTCATCGCCTGATCGATGGGCATATCGCCCCAGTTTTCTTGAACCAGACTGGCCTGCAGGAACAGGTTATAGGGGACCACCGTGGTCCCAATCAGGGCAATCGTGGTCAGCAGCGCCCCGGGAGGAATCGAGGGGATAAACATACCTTGGAACAGGTCGCTGATATTGGGGCGGACGATGACAGCGGTCACGGCAAAGAGCAACGCCAGGATCACGACCATCGCGATCAGCACTTTCTCGATGACCTTATAGCTGCCCGTCCACAGTAACCCAAACAGCGTGGCAATCAGCACGACCACAATGATACGAATGTCGATGTCAATGACATTGGTGATGGCAAGTGCGGTGCCGGAGGTGTCACCACCTGCATAGGAGGCACCCCCGATGCCGATGGCCGCGATGACGAGGATGACCATGATTGTGCGGGCCACCGGGTTGGTAAACACCGAGCGCATCACTTCGCCCAGGCTGCGCCGGGTGCTCAGCCCAAGCCGGGCCGTCATTTCCTGGAGGATAATCGTGGCGATGATCGAAAAGACGATCGCCCAGGCCAGCGCGTAACCATAGCTGGCACCGGTAACAATTGATGTGGTGATCGTGCCGGGCCCGATAAACGACGCGGCGATAATCAGACCGGGGCCGAACCGTGAACCGGTCCGTTGACCGGAGTTCTCGGATCGTGCGGCATGCGAACCGCTGGTAGGTGTAGCGTCACTTTCAGACATCGAGACCCCTCCCGAATTGCAGGACCGGCGCCCGGGACATTCCGGACCACCTAGCAAAGAAACTAATGTAGGGACAGGCCGCTGCACTATAGCTGAGCTGCGGCGACCATCAGTCATCGAATCTCAAGGAGATGCTATGTTCATCCGTTCTATCGACGACGTTCCAAAGATCGAGTGGGGTCAGGGCACCAGCCAGCGTATTTTGACCAAAAAAGACGGCATGGGATTTGCCGTCGCACACACCGTCGTTCGCAAAGGCACCGAGGCCGCACTGCAGTATCGGCACCATCTCGAGGCCTGCTACTGCATCGGCGGCAGGGGTTATGTGCTCACCGCTGACCGTCAGACCCGTTTCGAAATCACCCCGGGGGTCATCTACGTACTGGACGAACACGACGCCCACTACCTGCAGGGCGGCGAGGATGAGGACCTGATTCTGGTGTCTATTTTCAACCCGCCGATCAATGGCGACGAAGCACACGAACTCGTCGAGGGTGGTTTCTCCTCCTACGGTCCGACTGAGGACTAATCCGGGTTAGTGGCCCTGGAAGGCTTCGGCCAACCACCACGCTCCGCCGTCGTTGGCGATCTTCGCATCGATCACCAGCGGGGCGGTGGGGGAGGAGTCCAGCCACTCGCGCACCGGTGCTAAATCTGCCAGGTCGCGTACGGTGATGCCGTCGGCGCCGAAACCGCGGGCGATCGCGGCAATATCGGTATCGGGGAAGACGACGTTGTCCATGGTTTCGCCGGTGAAGTGGTGGACTTCCGCCCCGTAGGCGGCGTCATTGTAGACCAGCACGACCAGCGGGATCTGGTAGCGCACGGCGGTCTCGAGTTCTTGGATACTCATCAGGAACCCGCCGTCGCCGGTGCCCAGCACAGGCAGCCGATCGGGTTGGGCCAAGGCCGCTCCGATGGCGGTGTACAGTCCCAGCCCGATGGCCTGGAATGCCTGGGTAAAACAGAACCCGAACTCATCGGGCACATCCAGGTACTGAGACGGATAACCCATGAAGTTGCCCGAATCGATCGCTACCACGCGTTCGGTCGGCAGCAGTTCGTTGAGCCGTTTGGAAACTTCGCGCGGGTCGACCAGTTGGCCGGGTACGGACAGGTCCTCGGTGTTGGTTTGGTCCCAGCGAGCGCCGGTGGCGATCCGTTCGGCGATCGCCGCGGTCCGATAGCGTGGCGGTTGCTTCGCGGACAGTGCGGCCATCGCATCGGTTGCGGTGGCTCCGGCGTCTGCGACCACACCGACATCGACCGGACGGTGGGCGCCGATGGCCGCATCGGCGACATCAATCTGGACGATCTTGGTGTCGGCACCGATGAGTTTGCCGCCGCGCATCGTCCACATATTCAACGCGGTCCCAAAGGCCACGATCAGGTCCGCGTCGGTGATCAGCTCGGCGGTCAGCGGGGATGAGAACCCACCGGAGATGCCCAGGTTATAGGCATCATCATTGAACAGACCTTTGGCCACCGCACTGGTGGCCAATAGCGCGCCGGATTGCTGCGCCAGTGCCGTGATCTCGGATTTCGCACCGCGACCGCCGCGCCCAGCAATGAACACCGGTCGCTCGGAGGCTTCGAGCAATTCGACGAATTCGGTCAGCGAGCGGGGATCCGGTCGTTGGGTCGGGGCCGGTTCGATACTGAGCCCCTCAATCTTCCCCACCGCAGGGGCGGCTTGGACATCCAACGGCAGATTCAATACGACGGTGGTGCGTTGCCGTAGCGCGGTGCGGTAGGCCCGCAACACATCGGCAATAGCAGTTTCAGGGGTGTGGACCCGGTGGGCGGCAGCCCCCAGACTGGTGGCGAACCCGGCCTGGTCCATTGCAAAGTTTGAATGCACCGCACCCCGGGACGCCTCGGCGGCCAACACCAGCACGGGGGAATCGGATTTCGCGGCT
Source organism: uncultured Micrococcaceae bacterium (assembly GCA_937896705.1). Taxonomy (GTDB): domain Bacteria; phylum Actinomycetota; class Actinomycetes; order Actinomycetales; family Micrococcaceae; genus Yaniella. The sequence goes on from CALBOC010000113.1 coordinate 7,454, forward strand.
TCCCCGATCCCGGTGGCCGCATTCGTCAGCCCGCACCCCTGATGCAGTGACACTAGGGCGACCGTATCGGACATTCGGGCATAGGCGTCGGCCATAGTGGAGGCACCACCTTCGTGGCGGGTTGCGGTAAAGGGCACCCCTGCGGAGCGCAACGCATTGGTCACATGGAAGTTGCCGGAGCCGACCACCCCAAAACAGTGCCCGGCGCCCAGCTGACCTAACAGTGCCCCAATTTGTTCCGCAACTGTGGTCATGCTGAGCCTTCCACCAGCGCAAACACGCGGCAGGGCGAGGCGGTGCCATTGACAATCGGCAGCGGTGAAATCACGACGACGGCCCCGCGGGTTGGCAGTTTGGCCAGATTCTGCAGCGAGGTGATGCCGTATTTGTCGTTGCCCAGCAGGTGGTAGTGGATTGGGAATGGTGGATCCAACTCGGCGGCGTTGCCCGCGTCGATGCCCACGGTTTCCACCCCGATCCCGGAAATCTTGGTGTCCTCGGCCAACCAGCGGGCGCATTCCGCCGAAAAGCCCGGGGTGTGGGAGCCGTTCTCATCGGCATTCAGGAACGCTTCTTGATCATCGGAGTACTGGTCCCAGCCGGTGCGGAACAGCAACCAACCGTTTTCGGGTAGCGGGCCGTGTTCGGCTTCCCAGGCTTTGATGTGTTCCACTTCGATCAAAAAGTCTGGGTCTGCGGCGGCTTCGACGCTAAAATCCAGCACCACGGCCGGGCCGATGAGTCGCTCGGGTTCGATCGAGGCCACATCTTTGCCGTCCTTGCCGGTGATCCAGTGGATCGGGGCGTCAATGTGGGTGCCGACGTGCTCACCCTGGGTGAAGTTGTTGTGCGCCCAGAAGGGTCCGGCGTCGTCGTACTGTGCGACGTTTTCGAGGCTAAAGTCGACCAGATTGGCAAATGGTTCTGGCAGTCGCAGGGTCGGGGTGGATGCCGAGAGCGTATTGGTCAGATCATGAATTTGGATGCTCTGGTCGGCCAGTCCGGCAGCCAGCTGCGTCAAACGCGTGGTCGTGGTGGTGGTTGGGGTCATGGGGTGCTCCTGGTGTGCGTGCGCGAGTGTCGTACCCGCACCAATATAGTGTGGTCCAGGTCATGTTTATGTTGTGTGGCGCAATGCTGCGGGGGCTTAGCCGCGCAGCACGTCGAGCAGTTCGGTGACCTTCTGGCTCGTGGTGGCCCAGGAACACACCAGCCGCACGATGGGCAGCCCGGCCTCGTTGGTGCCCCACAGATGGGCAACGTACTGGTCGCGCAATCTGACAAGCAGGCGCTCGGGCATGGCCGCCAGCACCGTATTGGCAGCAGGAGCCTGCACGTCGACGCCATTGATCGTGGCCAGTCCGGCCGCAAGCTCATCGGCGGCGGTGTTGGCCGCGGTCGCGTTGCGGTGCCACAGTGAGGTCCCGAACATCGCGTTCAACTGTGCAGACAGGAAGCTGGTTTTTGACGCCAGCTGGGTCGAGTATTTGATGATCGGGGCCAGCACGTCCTGGGGTACGCGGTTCGACAATACGACGACCGCGTCGGCGCCCATTGCACCGTTTTTGGTCGCGCCCAGCGACAGGATATCTACCCCCAGCGCGGTGGTCGCACCGTGGAGGTCTTGACCCAGCGCGGCCGCGGCCTGGGCGAGCCGCGCGCCGTCCATGTGGATGGCCAGCCCGGCCTCGTGCACGGTATTGCACAGCTCGGTGAGCTCTTCGGCCGTGTAGACCGTGCCCATTTCGGTCACCTGTGAAATCGTGACCGCGGTGGGCTGAACGGCTTGTGGGTTGCCGAGATCCGAGGCCAGAACCTTTGCGACATCAGGCGGGTTAAGCTTGCCCTCGCGGTGCGGTTGGGGTTTCAGGCTGAGCCCGGCGCGCACCGGGGCCGACGACTCCGACGTGTAGACGTGCGCGGTGTCGGCACAAATGACAGAACTGTGCGGATGCGATACCGCTTGTAGCGCCACGATATTGGCTCCGGTGCCGTTGAATACTGGAAAACCGTAGGCGCCGCTGCCAAAGGTCTCGTCGATGAGCTCGTGGAACTCATCGGTGATTTCATCGGCCCCGTACGCTGGGGAGTCGGTGTTGGCTGCGGCCAGTGCCGCCATGATTTCGGGGTGTGCCCCAGAAATATTGTCGGAAGCAAAGTGTGGGTCGGCGCCGGGTGCGTGGAATCGTCGCGAAGTCTTCATGCTTCTATTGTCTCACCCGTATCGGTATCGAAGGCATGCTGGAGCGTTCTCAGAAGCTACATGTAGTGTTCCAGCGCTAGCAGTGAGAGGATTAAAGGCACCGTGGATGCAGACCCCGAAGAAAGCGCGAGCATGCAGCCAGTTCAGATTCAGGTTATTTGGGCCCACCCGAGGACAACGTCTTTGACGGCGACGATAGCGCAGGAAGTGATTGACCAGCTGAAAGAACTCGGCGCACACGTCGACGAACTCGATCTGTATCGAAGCGGGTTCGACAGTGTATTGGATACACCCGACGAACCTGACTGGGGAAACCCGCAAAAGCAATATAGTGCTGAAGTACAGGAGCACGCAGTCCGAACGCTGGCGGCAACAGCGGTGGTATTTGTTTTTCCGATCTGGTGGTACTCTTTGCCAGCGTTGCTCAAAGGCTATATTGACCGAGTGTGGAACTACGGATTGTTCTACGGCGGAGCACCGGATCACGGCATCACTGGTGTCAGGTGGATCGGGTTAGCTGGCCATCCGCAGGAGCAGTTTCAAAAACGTGATTATGACCGGATGATTGCTCACCATCTCAATATCGGGATCGCAGAGTACTGCGGTGTGAAGGACAGTCAGGTGGAACTGCTCTACAACACCTTAGGTGACGAGATATCGGACATGTCGAAGCATGTCGATACTCTGAAGAACACCGCGAGGGCTTCTGTGGCTGAGCTGATGAGCTACCTGCGGTATGACTGGCATTTTTCTGAGATGTGTTAGCACCGGGATGACGCGGTAACTTTAGCTCGGCGTCGAATGATCGTAATGCTGGTTAGTGGTCGCGAATGGCCATGGTGCACCGGGAGATGCACACGAGCTTGCCGTCCTGATTGTATAAGCGGATATCCCAGACCTGCGAGCTGCGGCCTCGGGATATTGGGGTGGCCCGAGCGGTGATCACATCGCCCGGGGTGCCCGGGCGAATGTGGTTAGCGTTGATCTCTTGACCCACCGCAAATTGTTTCTCGGTGTCCAGGGTCAGGGTCGCACCCACCGAGCAAGCGGTTTCGGCCAGCACCACCGACACCCCGCCGTGCAGGATCCCTGCGGTCTGCAGCGTCTTATCCGTCACCGGCATGGTCAGCTCAAGATAGTCATCGCCAATCTCACTGAACTCAATACCCAACACCTCAATGACTGTATTGCGACGGTACTGGGCGAGTTCTTCGACTGTTGGATTATTGAACCAAATGCTCATGTCATACTTCTTTCGTCAACTGGGGATCCTTGGCCAGTGTATGACATGTGCCGCCAAGAGGTGAGTCGACGCTGCGATGATGGGCAACTGAATGTATTACATCTGCAATTCAGGTCACCCCGGGGCATCGCACTCGAGACGCACGTGCCCACCGGCGTGAGACCACGGGCGATTCGTTAGGCTGCGGGGCGCCAGGCGATGTCGATGGCCCTGTTTGGTGGGTCTGTAGTGTCGTGGCGCAGCTGGCTGATCGGTGGCCGGGTGGGGACCGTGTACTGGTGGCCTGTCGGGGTGGTGACGGTCAACTGGTCCGGGGTGCCGCTGTAAGTCCATCCCCTGTTTTCCTTGCGTTGATTGCAACGTTTACAGAGTCCGGTGGCGTTATCCCAGCTGGTGGTCCCGCCTTGGGACCAGGGTTCGCGGTGATCAGCGTCCTCGACCGGGCTATTGCACCACGGAGTGGCGCAGGTGTCGTCGCGGATGGCTAACATCTTGGCTAGTCCCTCAGGAAACCGGCGCCGGGTGGATTCTAAGGCCACCAGCTGGCCATCAGTGGCCCGGGTGTACATGCGCCGGAAAAACTTTGCCGCGTGGGGATCAGACAACCAGTGTTTGATCATGCCCGCGGGCAGTGGTCCGTGCCCGGGGATCCACGCCGGGACGTCATCGTTCCCGAAGAGGCTGGTATCGGACATGACGACCACGACCTCCGCAGTTACCCCGTCGGCCGTGGTTTGGCCAGTCAGCAGTTCCACAAAGGTATCGGCCATGGCTTGGTCGCGACTCAAGGGGTGATCACCGGTAGCGGCGGTGCCATCGGCTTTACGCCGATGGTGGGCAGCCAGGCGTTTATTCGTCCATTTTTTCAGCGCGTCCATGACCGCTAACGCTTGATGGGTGGGCAGTTCGGCGGTGACATAGGACATCCCGTCGCCACCTGGATCCAGACACACTCGGCGATCCCGCCGATTCTGTGCTGCCCGTTGCTCCGCGGCTTTCCGATCCAACCGGTAGGCGTGCCCCAAAATCAGTTTCCGTAACTGGGAAGACGAGGCTTTGCCTAACCGGTGGGCGATCCGCGCATCAATCTCCCGCCGATGGGCCTCCGACAGATGGTTCGTCTGCTCAGCCACGATCCGAGCATGGTATTCACTCATCCGCCCCGCAGCCAAGGCGGCTCTGGTGTTCGGCAACACGGTGCATAACGCGGTGGCTGTATGCGTCAACGCAGCCCCCACGAACGGGGATTCCCCACGGGCCAGGCCGACTTCGGCTTCAATACCTTTGAGCTGGTCAGCAAGTGTGACCCCAAGTTCGGTCTCCCAGGCCTGACGCTGTTCCACAAACGCATTCGTCACCACAGCTTGGGCTGCTGCAAGGGCCCGTTTGGCACGCTCTAGATGCTGCAGCCGGTCAATGTTGTCTTCCTCGGAACCAGCAGGCGGCAGTAAGGTCAGGTAGTCCACGAACTCCTG
>CALBOC010000114.1 GCA_937896705.1 uncultured Micrococcaceae bacterium
GCCCGGGATGCGGCGGTTGCTGGGTGGGGTAGGGGTACCGGGGCTGGTTCAGTGGGCTGTGCAGACCCGGGTCAAGGGGAGCACCGGATGGTGCCGGAGTGGCGTGTCGACCGGGGATGATGTCATCTGCTTCGTCGTCGGCTCCCATCGGTTGGTCCAGGGAGGTGTCAAACCGATCTGAACGGGTACCGGTTGCGTAGCGGGAAGCTAATTGCTGGAAGTGCAGACCGAGACCTTCTTTGCGGAAGCGATAATCGAAGTAGAAGAAAATTGAGACCAGCACCGCCATGTTCGTCACGATGAAGGTAATGAGGGTGGCGATCGCGTTGATGAGCAGGTTCACCACCAGGATCGAACCAAACAGCTCGGCCTCCGTACCCGCGCTTGCGACGATAAAGCCCGAGATAAAACTCAACGGACTGGTGATGATCGCCGAAACGACCCCCAGGATCAGCCCAAAGAGCAGCGCTATCCCAAGGGTGCGCCAGAAGTACCCGCGGGTCAGCCGCCAGGATCGACGCAGTGCCGCAAAAATACTGCTGTCTTCGATAATCATCGTCGGGATCACCAGATACCAACGAATAGCGAAGAATAAGGTCACCACCAGGGGCACAAAGACCGCCAGGAGTACACCGATGACGGTGGCTGCCACCCCTGCACCGCTTTGTGGTTCTCCGCCGGCAAATGCCAGGGCGATCACCAGAAATGCTAACAGCGCCACGACGAGCCAGACCACCACAACGGCGGCGATCAGCAGTGCAATCAGGCCGATGAGTCTGCCCCATTGTCCGCGCAGTAACCGAAAACCCTGACCCAGCGAAGTTTTCATGCCGATGGCCCCGCGTGCGACCATCGCCGAGTACATGCCCCAGTTCAAGGTTTGACCCAACAGCATCACGAGCTGCGAGAGCATCATCGCGCCGAAGAAGCCGAACCCAAGTCCGGTAAAGAGCCGATCGAATTCAGCATAGGGGCCAAACATAGCGGTCCCGAAGGAACGCAGCAGAAAGAACTCTCCGGTGGCAGCGAGGATGGCGGCCAGGGAACCGAAAATCAGGGCGGCGCCAAAAAATAGGCCGGGGGATTTTCGGATCGTGGCGAACATTGAAGCAAAGTAATCGCCAAGGGTCAGGGGTCGCAACGGTAACGTACCCGGTTGGCTTGCTGCCACATACGAAGCCTGCCCACCGTAATTGGGGTACGGACCCGACTGGGGACTTTGTGAACTCCAACGATAGGAGCCCGGCTGTTGTGGCCCCTGCTGTTCAGGGGGTGGATTGGGTGGGCCATACTGTGACATGGGCTCCTCATAACCTTGCGTGTGCCAGGGTGCGTGACAAGAATCAGCAGACCAGTAGTACGACAAATTCTAACCACGGTAGACCAGACTCGACGGGCAATTTTGGTGCAATTACCTTAATATCCATTATGGAATAGGTTACGCGGAGTTGTCCGGTATGCTTTAGACGGGAATTCATCTACCAGTCGCGCGGGAAGGAAGATGGTTGAAGACCAAAATTTTAGTGGTTGACGACGATGAAGCATTGGCCGAAATGATCGGGATCGTCCTGAGTAATGATGGGTTTGAAACCTACTTCTGTTACGACGGAAATCAAGCCAATGACATGTATCGTAGCGTCCGCCCGGACTTGGTGCTGTTGGATCTCATGCTGCCCGGCAAAGACGGAATTGAGATTCTGCGAGAGCTGCGCAAAGAGTCCGACACTCCCGTGGTCATGTTGACCGCGAAGTCTGAAACCGCCGATGTGGTGCGTGGACTCGAAGCCGGCGCCGATGACTACGTCCCCAAACCATTTAAACCCGCAGAGCTAGTTGCCAGGGTGCGCGCCCGGTTACGCGAAACCGATAGCCGCGAACCCGAAACACTCCAGATCGCGGACCTAACCATTGACGTCGCTGGCCACGAGGTGACCCGGGATGGTGAAAGCCTCAGTTTGACTCCCTTGGAATTCGATCTGCTGGTTGAACTCGCCCGTCGACCCGGCCAAGTGTTGACCCGCGAAGAACTGCTCGAAGAGATTTGGGGCTACCGCCATCAGGGCGACGCCCGGTTAGTTAACGTCCACGTGCAGCGGTTGCGCGCCAAAGTGGAAAAAGACCCGGATAATCCAGAAGTGATTCTCACCGTGCGCGGAGTCGGATATAAAGCCGGTTGATCATGTC
>CALBOC010000115.1 GCA_937896705.1 uncultured Micrococcaceae bacterium
CCCCGCCGGCAGATGCTTCAGCGCTGCCTTGGTGATCCAAAACATGGCCTGAATGTTGGTCTTATAGGTCTGTTCCCACTGATCATCGGGCAACTCGGTCAGGTCTTCAGCGATCACCTGTTTGCCAGCGTTGTTGACCAGCGCATCGAGTCCCCCGAGTTCACGGGCGGCATCTTCCACTAACTGTGTGCAGAACTCTTTGTCGCGAATATCCCCTGGCAGCGCGACGGCCTTGCGACCTGTTTCGCGAATCGTATCAATAACGTGTTGAGCGTCTTCTTCCTCGACTTCGAGAAAGTTCAGCGCAACATCGGCACCCTCACGTGCAAAGGCGATGGCTACTGCAGCACCGATCCCGGAGTCCGCGCCGGTAATTAGTGCTTTGCGGCCCTCAAGTCGTCCGGTACCGCGATATGATTCTTCGCCATGGTCGGCCTTGGGGGTGATCTCTTCATCGAACCCGGGTTCGGGCTGATCTTGTTTCGGTGGGCTGATCTGTGGGAAGCGGTCTACTGGATTCTGGAATGTCAGCTGATCATGATCAGTCATAGTGCAGCCTCCTTCTTGCCTAAGCAGGCATAAGATACGACGGTTATGAATTTTTGGATGTGCGGCGGTTGCTTTCTTTTTCGAGCGCTTCAATCAGCTCGTCTTTGGTCATCTTCGAACGACCGGAAATATCGAGCTCTTGAGCTCGCTCATAGAGATGCTCTTTGGTGGCGTTCGTATCGACACCACCCGAAGTGTCGCGGTCTTGCCCGCCTTGTTTTTTCTCTTCGGACTTGGGCTCCGACGGACCGGAATCACCAGGCTTGGGTTCCCAACGGTCCCCGACCTTCTCGTGGGTCTGCTTCAGTGCGTCATAGGCCGTGCGATGCGCCCGTTCCTCATCGTTGTATTGATCCATCGCGGAATCATAGGCTTTGGCAAATGTCCGCTGCGCTTTCTCATTTGAGCGCTTCAACGTGTCAGGCAGTTCAGATTTCTTTGCGTCGCCAGATTTCGAAGTTTTCGGCATGGGAATCCACTCCTTCTTGTAGGCGGGCCGGTGCTCACTACGCTAACAACGCTGGTCGGTTCAACGGAAGAGCTGTTGAGTTGAAGCTTTTCAGCTTGGCAACGAGGCTTCTGGGCTCCATGTCGATCGGAAGTGATAGCCGAGAAGCATGTCTTGTTCGCGTTCAACAAACGTCACATCCTGAATTTTTCCTCAGAAAACCCCTCCTTCGGCAAGAACATGCGATCGTGAAAAATCGGAATTTTCAGCTACCGTTCAGTTAGCGAAATTTTCAACTTTTTCGACCAGAATCCCTTGTTTTTTCTCTCCGGCGTTTCCTAACGTGGAGGGCGGAAGCAAACGCTTCACAGTGTGTTTCAGGCACACTCGGTGAAATCGAAAGGAGACTGTAAATGGCTGATAACAACAACCCAGGACAGTTCGGAAACCGTAACGATACCGAGGAACAAGCACGCAAAGGCGGGGAACAGAGCCCCGGCCAGTTTGGCGCTAGCGAAGGCGCCGACCCATCACGCGCCGGCCAGCAAGGCGGCCAGCAGAACCAGAACCAAGGCGGCCAACAGAGCCAGGGTCAGTTCGGCACCAGCGAAGGCGCTGATCCAGCAGAAGCTGGTCGTAAAGGTGCAGAAGCACAGTCCAAAGAAGACAAAGCTAAAGGCGGCCGCAACTCCTAAGAAAGTTTGCGTGCGATAGTAATCGAATATTTCCATCGGCGGGAGGTCTGCCCCTCCCGCCGATGTTACGTTAAAGACCACGTACAGCAACACTAAATATCAAAAACATAGCGTCGACTCGTCATGTTCAAACGAGCCGCTGTCTCTTAAGCTGGAACCCATCGCAGAAAACCCTGCGCTATGGAAGGAGATACTTATGTGGCTCATCCTAATTTTGGTTGGTCTAGCAATGATCCTCTTCGGTGTACTCGTTGAGGCCGCCCAAGTATTGATCTGGCTCGGAGTAATCCTTGCAGCCGTTTCAGTCATTCTGTGGATCGTCCGCAACGCCAGAGCAGGCTAGCCGAAGTATCGAACACCAGAAAAACCAAGGGCCACGGATTGTTCCGTGGCCCTTGTGCAATCTCGAAAACCGGTTAAGCGAAGGCGCCGTGACCGGTAATATCGCGTCCGACCAACAGAGCTTGAACCGACTCGGTGCCCTCATAGGTGTGAATACCTTCGATATCGGCCATATGCTGGATGACCCCGTTTTCTAACAGAATTCCATTGCCGCCGAGCATATCGCGTGCATCAGCAGCAATCCGTCGAGCGACCCGGGTGTTGTTGTACTTTGCTAAGGCCGCCTGGGTGGGTTTGAGCGTACCGGCGGCTTCAAGTTCAGCGATGCGAACCATGTATAACTGCATCGAGACCAGATCCGACAGCATCCGGGTCAACCGTTCTTGGATCATCTGATGCTCGGCTAGATATTTGCCGAACTGCTGACGCTGGGTCGAGTAAGCCAGCGCGGATTCGAACACGGCGGTGGCATGACCCAGAGCGGACCACGCAACACCGATGCGGGTCGAATACAGCACTTCAGAAACGTTGCGGAACGACTTCACACCCGGGATCAGCGCGTCCGCATCAACGTTCACATCGTCGTAGAAAATGTTGGCTTGGTCGATAGCACGCAGCACCCCTTTGTGACGGATGGGTGTCCCGCTGTACCCTTCGGCGTCTTGCGGCACGATGAAGCCACGAACTTTGCCATCGTCTTCGGCCCCTTCATCGGCCACGCGTGCGAAGGTGATGGTGATGCCCCCGGAGGAACCATTGCCGATCCACCGTTTGGAACCGCGGATGACATAGGAGCCATCTGACTGGCGAGTCGCGGTGGTTTCCAGTCCGGTCGAGTCTGAACCGTGATCCGGTTCCGTCAGACCAAACGCGGCTGGCAGGTCCACCTTGGCGATGGCTTTGACGTATGTGGCCTGTTGTTCTTCGGAGCCAAACATCGTGATGGTGCGCAGTGCCAGCCCACCCTGGACCGCCAGTATGGTCCCGAGCGAGCCATCGACGCGCGAAAGTTCCATATTCACCAGACCGGCGGCCAGCGGCGAGAATTTTTCGAGATCCGGGTGGTCGACGCCGTCATTGATCAGCCCCGCTTGACCCATCGCCTGGGCGACTTCTAGCGGGTAGTGATGGTCATTCCAGCCCTGGCGCATGGTCTCGACGTGGGCTTGGGCGAAGTCTCGGGTGCGCTGCCAGATCTCGCGATCCGCCGCAGGGATATCGGAAAACACTGCGTAGTAATCCGTGTCGAGCGCGTCGGTGAGTTGGTATTCCGGTTGCTGGTTTCCGGGGAAGGACGTGGCCATGAGACCTCTTTCGGGATCGCGACAGGTGCATATCTCAATCTAGTCCGGTTTTGAAGTCACCGACCTACCATGAACGTGCGGTATCGGATACTGCGCCCTGTTTCGGAATGCCCCTGGACTATTCGGAACGATTAAACATCCAGAGCCCGATGCTGGCGCCAAGAATCTTGACCGATCCCAGCCCAATCATCATCCAGTGCTCGGTGGTCACCTGGCCATCGCCGGTCACAATGTTGACCGCTGCAGCTCCGGCCAGCAAGAGTCCTACGATCAGGGTAAAAACCCACAGGACTTTGATGCCGGAGGCGTGCTTATGCATTAGTCATCTTCGGCCGCGAGCTGTCCGCAGGCGCCGTCGATTTCTTTTCCTCG